>DATGVD010000367.1:0-2671 GCA_035300785.1 Pyrinomonadaceae bacterium
AAACGCGAGGAAGTCGGCGACGGCGCGTTTCGCCGCCTGGCGCGGAGATGCGAACTCGATCTGTTGTATCGCGTGGCGCGGGCGGATTCGCTGGGCCGCAACGCCGAATGGATTCCCCGCGAGAAGTGGTACAACGCGGAAGCCCAGGAATGGTTCATTGCCCGCGCGCGCGAACTTGAAGTTGAATCGAAAGCGCCCGCGCCGATTTTGCAGGGGCGACATTTGCTGGAAATGGGCCTCGATCCCGGGCCGGGCATCGGCGAAATAACGAAGGCCGTTTACGAGATGCAACTCGATGGACGCGTGCGGACGCTGGAAGACGCCAAAGCGGCGGCGCAGGAAATGATCAGCCGCGGATGAATTTTGGGTGAGGATGAGGTCAGCACCGGGAGCGGTAGCGACTGGGTAACAAATCGCGCATCCAGATTCTTTGCTCGATTGCGACCCGGTCGCTACCCTCCCGGTACTGACTGCGTGACACTCGTGGCGCAAATTAAGACGCGGCTAGATCTTCGGCTGTTGTTGCGTGACGCAATGGATCGTCCCCATCCCCCAAACCAAAGGCTCGCAATTGATTGGCACGACTCGGCGGGTCGAGAATAAGCGTTGGAGCGTCTCAATTGCGCGCGAATCATTCTGGTGCCCGAATATCGGCGCCAGCACGACGCTGTTGGCGATATAGAAATTTGCGTAGCTGGCAGGAAGACGGTCAAGATTCCGAGCGTCCGTGCTTTGGCCGCCCACGATGCCAGGCATCGGCAAAGTAACAATCTCGAATTGGCGTCCATCGGCGCCGGTCATGCGCTTCAGTCTCTTTAGATTGTCTTGCAGGATTTCGTAATTTGCGTCAAGCGGATCGTCTTCGACGGCGCAAACGATCGTGGTTGGCGACACAAAGCGAGCAATATCGTCGATGTGTCCATCCGTGTCGTCGCCGACAATTCCTTCGCCCAGCCAGAGCACTTTTGCGGCACCCAGGTAGTCTTTCAAATACTGTTCGATCTCGGCCCGCGACAGATGCGGATTGCGATTAGGGTTCAGCAGACATTGCTTAGTTGTCAGAACGACGCCGGCGCCGTTGACTTCGATCGATCCGCCTTCCATCACGATACCGGGTTCGAAACGCGGCACGTGCAAAATGCTTTCGAGCCGGGCCGGGACCGAGTTGTCTCGCTTTAGTTCTTCGTACTTATTGCCCCAGGCATTGAATACCCAGTCGTTGTAAGCAAGACGGCCGTCGTCGCTGATCAGAAAATTCGGACCGTAATCGCGCACCCAGGAGTCAACTGTTAACATGCGAATGAAGCGAATGTTTTGGGCTCCGGCAAACTTGCAGCGCGATCGAACCGACATCTCGGCCTCTTCATCGTCGACGAGCAGATTTATTTTTTCATTTGCTGAGACTGCCCTCATCATCTCAAGGAAAATTTCCTGCGCCTGAGGCACGCGGTCCGGCCAGGTCTCTGGATCTTTGGGCCAGGAGAGCCAGGTGGCCTCATGAGGATGCCATTCCGCAGGCATGTAGAAACCAAGCTTGGCGGGAACCGGCGGCATCACTTGGTTGGGGTTGATTCCAGGAAGCGGCAGGAGAGGCCGTCGTACGAGTCGATGCGACGATCGCGTAGAAAAGGCCAGTTCTGCCTCGTCTCTTTGATCTTCTTCAGATCGCAATCAACTATCAGCACCTCTTCTTTGTCGGCGGAGGCTTTGGCGATGACGCGGCCAAATGGATCGGCAACGAACGATTGCCCCCAGAAATTGAGCTTGCCCTCATGGCCGACTCGATTGACGACCACGACGTAGATTCCATTGGCGATCGCATGGGCGCGCTGAATCGTCTCCCAGGCTGAATGCTGACCTTCGTTCACTTCCTTCTTTTCGTTCGGAAGCCACCCGATCGCCGTTGGGTAGAACAGAATCTGCGCTCCGGAAAGCGCGGTCAGACGCGCCGCTTCCGGAAACCACTGGTCCCAGCAAACCAGCGTCCCGACCCTGGCATATTTCGTCTGATGAGTTTGAAAGCCCAGGTCGCCCGGGGTGAAATAGAATTTTTCGTAATAGAGCGGATCGTCGGGAATGTGCATCTTGCGATACTGGCCGGCGATCTTTCCATTGGCGTCGATTATCACCGCCGCGTTGTGATAAATGCCGGCCGCGCGCTCTTCAAAAAGCGAGGCGATAATCACGGTCTTCTTCTGGCGGGCGACTTTACCTAGTGCTTCAGTCGATGGTCCGGGAATAGTTTCGGCCAACTTAAAGAGTTCGATGTCCTCAGTTTGGCAGAAATACGGTGACCGAAACAGTTCCTGGAGGCAGACGATCTGCGCGCCCTTTTTGACCGCGTCGCCAATGCGTGAGATTGCTTTCTTCAGGTTCGCTTCCGGCTTCGACTCGCAGGCCATCTGGATCAGGCCGACCCTTACTTTACTTGCTGCCGCTTTCTTGACCATGCGGCGCAGTATAGCAAAGCGCAAGCGACCGCGCTGCCCAGTAGTGTCTGAGTTTCGTTTCGTGTGTTCCTGCGGATTACATGAGAACGATCCACGAAATCACACCAAATCGCACGAACAGAGCCGCTTCGTGTGGCTTCGTGGATCGTTTTTCATCGCAAGCCGATCTCTCAAAATCAGGAAACTGAGACACTACGCGCTGCCCAGAGAGAATGGCAGGG
>DATGVD010000368.1:0-2809 GCA_035300785.1 Pyrinomonadaceae bacterium
TTCGCCAACAAGTAAGACAGACCACGGCGGTCTGCGGGTGAAGATCTACGATTTGGCTTTTGCGCCCTCGTCAAACACGCGCGCAAAAACCGCGCCGACGTTTCGCAGGTAAGTATCAAGCGAGAAGACGCGCGCTATCTGTTCTTCGGACAGATGCGCGCGTATTTCTTTGTCCGCCGAAACGAGCGAATGAAAGTCGCCGCCCTCGTCCCACGTCTTCATCGCGTTGCGCTGCACCCACTCGTAAGCCTCTTCGCGCGCGACTCCGCTCTGCGTCAGGGCCAGCAATAACTGTCCGCTGAAAATCAGTCCGCGCGTTGCGTTCAGATTTTCCAGCATGCGTTCGGGATAAACCACGAGACCGTCGATGAGCGAAGCCATCTTGTGCAGCATGTAATCCACGGCGATGCTCGAATCGGGCAGCACGACCCGTTCGGCGGAGGAATGCGAAATGTCGCGTTCGTGCCAGAGGGCGACATTCTCTAATCCCACGAGGCTGTTGGCGCGCACGACGCGCGCCATGCCACAGATGCGCTCCGAAAGAATCGGATTGCGCTTGTGCGGCATCGCGCTCGATCCCTTCTGGCCTTTCCTGAACTTTTCTTGCGCTTCGCGCACTTCGGTGCGCTGCCAGTGACGAACCTGCAAAGCAAATTTCTCCAGAGAGGACGCGACGACGGCCAGCGTGCAGAGGTATTCGGCGTAAATGTCGCGCTGCACGATCTGAGTCGAAACCGGCGCTGCTTTCAAGCCGAGTTTGGCGCAAACTCTCTCTTCGACCTGTGGGTCAAGATGCGCAAAGGCGCCGACCGCGCCGCTGATTTTCCCAACTGCCACCGCTTCCCGTGCTTTCTCCAGGCGCTCGCGGTTGCGGTGCATCTCGTCGAACCAGAGGGCGAACGTCAAGCCAAACGAAGTTGGCTCAGCGTGAATGCCGTGCGTGCGCCCGACCTGCGGCGTGTCTTTGAATTCAAACGCGCGCCGCTTTAACACGGCGATCAACGCGTCGATTTTCTTCAGCAAGATGTCGCAAGCCTCGCGCAGCAGCAGCGCATTCGCCGTATCGACCACGTCCGACGAAGTCAGACCGTAATGAACAAAGCGCGCCGCCTCGCCAATCGACTCAGCCAAATTCGTGGTGAAGGCGATGACGTCGTGATCGGTAGTCTTCTCGATTTCGTTAATGCGGGAGACGGAAAACTTTGCGCGGCTCTTGATTTGTTCCAGGGCTTCACGCGGAATCGTGCCCATCTCGGCGTGGACTTCGCAGACGGCGATTTCCACTTCCAGCCACTTCTGGAATTTGGTCTCTTCGGACCAGAGCGCGCCCATTTCGGGCAGGGTGTAGCGATCAATCATAGGTTCAGCCAAGCTCCCGTTGAGCGACTTATGAATCGGTGTAATCTGCGTGATCCGTGGATTTCTATTTCAGCGCGTCCGAGGTCACAAAGTATCTCGCCAGAGACCAATGGTCATTGCGTTCGAGCAGCGTGAACGTCTCCATTCCATCGCCATGCTCAAACGAAGTCCGATAAGCGGCGACGAGCGAATGCCCGGAAATCGGGCCGGTTGAAGTTTGTTCTTCGCGCGCGGTTTGCAGCTCGCGAGTGCGCACGTTGCCAAGCTTGTCATGCAAAGTCTTGAACGTTTCCTTTGACTGATCGAGCGTAGCCGCCTGACGCCATTCATCGGCAGCTTCGTGGTAAAGCTGCTCATAGCGTCCGGCATCGATGTCTTCAACCGCCGTGTCCAGCGCGGCTTGTGCTCCGGCGGGCATGCCGTTGCGGCGCGTGCCCTGATTGCAGGCAGCTGGAATCAGTGCCAGGCCAAAGACAACCAGCATGGCCAAAGCGGTGCAGTAGCCCCACCGTAAGGGAGGGCGTGTAACGATCCCGATCACGCCCTCCCTTACGGTGGGGCTACCGCACCGTTTCAGACTTCGATCCATGCGGTCGGTTCTTTGGGAAACGAAAGCGTGATTTCCGTATCGCAACTGAACAAGGGCGCGCGCTCGCGCAAAGCGCTGTCGGCCGTGATCTTCGCCAGATATGGATTGTTTGCCCGCTGCGACAGATGCGCCAGCACAATATGACGCGCTTGCCCGTCGAACCCGTCGAGCAACCACTCGGCCACGTCTTCGTTCGAAAGATGGCCCAGCCGCGAGAGAATGCGCTGTTTCAATTCCCACGGATAGTGCTCGACGGTTTTGAGCATGTCGCGACTGTGATTTGATTCGATCACGACGGCCGCACAGCCGCGCAGGCGTTCGGTAATCAAAGTGGTGATGTGACCAAAATCCATCACCGTCGCGACCTTCACGCCGTTGTGCGTCGCGGTGAAACCAAAATTGTCGACCGCGTCGTGCGGAACCGTAAAAGGATGAAAGTCGATGTCGCCGATGCGAAAGTCATGGCCCGAATCGATCTCGACCATGCGGTCGCGCAGCGCTTTGGCCCGGCGGCGCGGCTCTTCATTGTTCAGGTTACGTTGCTCGCCGATGTAAGCGTCGCGGGTTTTTGCCGACATGAAGACCGGGCAATCCAGATCTTTCATCAGCACGCGCAGCCCGCCCGCATGATCGCCGTGCTCGTGCGTGATCAGTATGCCGTCGAGCGCGTTCGGATCTTCGCCCATTATCGCCATCCGGCGCACAGTTTCGCGCGAGCTCAAGCCGGCGTCCACCAAAACGCGCGTGCCGTTGGCGACCAAGAGCACCGCGTTTCCGGTTGAGCCGCTGCCAAGTACTGTGAGTTTCATCGGGGAACTTCACCACAAAGACACAAAGAACACTAAGAAGAAACTGAATCAA
>DATGVD010000369.1:0-3221 GCA_035300785.1 Pyrinomonadaceae bacterium
TATGACCCGCACGCCACGCGCACGGAAAATGTCTCTGACGATCCGGGCGCGAATTTTGTGCGCGCCCTTTGGCGCACGTCGCGCGGACGTGTGCTGGCCGGAACCAACGCCGGACTCTATCTGCGCGACGAATCAAAGAAGTCATGGTCGTCAGTTACGGAAATCGGCCGGCGAATCGTCTATGCGCTGGGCGAAGACAAAGACGGCCGCGTGCTCGTCGCTACGGCGAACGGATTATTCGCGTCAACGTCGGCGACGAACACGACGACCTTCATGCGCATTCCACCTCCGGCGGAAAAACTCCCGCAGGGAGACAACGTGCGGGCGATCGCCAACGCTAATGGCTCGACCTACATCGCGACGTATGGTTACGGAGTCGAGAGGTTGCAAGGGACTCAGCGCTCCCTGATCTGGCCGGACGCTTCCGCCGACAATCAATTGCGCGAAGTAACGTCTGTCGGCGTGGATGCAAGCGGTCGCCTGGTGATTGGCACGGCGACCGGGGCGGTTTTCTTTTACGACGGCAAGCAGGCAACCACCGACAACGCTTTCGATAAATTGAAAGGCGGCGCGGTCTGGTCGATCGTGGCTGATCGCTCCGAGACCTGGCTGGCAACAGACAAGGGGCTGTACTTGTTTCAAGCGAACCAACTGAAAGAGATTGTTCCAGGCGTAAACGCCCGGAGCGTCGTCATCGTTTCGGGTGATTCAAACGCACGGCAGGTTTGGTGCGCCACGTCAGGCAATGGCTTGTTGCGAGTCGCGCTCGACGATCAGTTTGGCGCGATCGTTTCGCGTCTGGATATTGAGCAAGGCCTGCCTTCGCAACGCGTCTTCGCGGTGCTGACGGAACGCGCCAACGATGGCAGCGAGAATGTTCTCGCCGGCACCAATCGCGGCGTGGTGCGCTACGAACCGGGTCGGGTTAAGCCGACCGTCCTGCCCGCGCGCATCATTAGCCAGCGCATTCATCAACAGTCAGAATTGCGCGAAGGCTTGAAACTCGATTATCCGCAGAACAGTTTGCTGCTGGATGTCACCGCGATCAGCAGCCGCACGTTCCCTGAGCAGTTTCAATATGCGTTCGCGCTCTATGACAGTTCAGGAAAGGTGATCAGGGAGCGAGTGGCGCACGATTCCCAGTTCGCGATGGAGAAACTCAAGCCCGGCAAATACAAAGTGTTGGCGCAAGCGTTTACCAAAGACCTGACGCCGTCCGTCCCGCTCTCGTTCGAGTTCACGGTTTCACGAGCGCCGTTTCCGTGGACCTCGACCGCGCTCGGCGTTTTGCTGCTGCTGGCGCTGATCGCTTTGGGCTGGGGTTATTTCCAGAACCGCCGCATCCATCGCACCAGCGCCGCGCTGGCGTCCGCGAATCGCGAATTGGCGGATGCGCGTTTGCAGCTGGCGAACGAAACCGAAGCCGAGCGCCGCCGCATCGCGCGCGATCTGCACGATCAGACCCTGGCGGATTTGCGCAACCTCGCGTTGCTGGTCGATCAACTTCCGGCGAGCGGGGGACAGAGTGTGCGGCCAAACCGCGCGCCTTCGGCGCCCAGCGCGTTGCGTTCTGAAATTGAATCGATCTCGCAGGAGGTGCGGCGCATCTGTGAAGATCTGAGTCCTTCGGCGCTCGAGAATGTCGGGCTGCCCGCAGCTTTGCAGTTTGCGCTGGCTCACGCAGTCGAACATGCCGCGCCCGATTGCAAGTTCGAATACGAATTCGAGTGCGACGACGCGCTGGATGAAAAACTAAACCTTCCGCCCAACCAGCAGATTCAGATCTATCGCATCGCTCAGGAGGCCTTGAGCAATATCTGCCGCCATGCCAACGCCAGGCACGTTAAGATGAGCGCGATGGTGCAAGATGGCAATTTGTTTGAATTGGCGATTGAAGACGACGGGCGCGGTTTTGATCGAAGCGAGGCAAAGAAGAAGCCCGGTCGTGGCGTGGCCAACATCCGCGCGCGCGCGAGCATGATCGATGCCGAGGTTGAGTGGAATAAACGTGAGGGCGGTGGAACAGAGTTCCGCTTGCGCAAGATAAGGAGCGGGGGCAAGCCCACTTTCCTGACCTGAGAGATTCGAGGAACGGAGTCAGTACCACCCGCGTCAGCGGGTGGGTCGGACACTCAACTCGGAGATTGAATCTTGAACCCACCTGCTCACGCAGGTGGTACTGACTTCATAGCGCGACGAGCGCGGTTCACATCTGGCAGGCGTTTCCGCGACTGATCTAATGAAAAACCGGAACTCTTTCACCATGAGTCCTGAAATTGAAGCAGCGCTCGCGGCGAATCGCGCGGTCGTCGCGCTTGAATCAACCGTGATCGCTCACGGGCTGCCGCGGCCACAGAACCTTGAGACTGCGCAACGCGTGGAACAGATCGTTTCAGAGCAGGGCGCAACGCCGGCAACGATCGCGGTCCTCGCTGGCAAACTTTGGGTCGGACTCAATCAGCCACAGATTGAACAGGTCGCCAACCGCGAAGACATCCGCAAACTCAGCACGCGCGATCTGGCGATCGCGGTCGCGCGGAGTTGGAGTGGCGCGACCACGGTGGCCGCAACGCTCTGGATTGCGCATCGCGCCGGCATCCGAGTCTTCGCAACTGGCGGCATCGGCGGCGTGCATCGCGGTTCGCTGCCTGATATTTCCGCCGATCTGCCGGAGTTATCTCGCACGCCGATGATCGTCGTTTGCTCGGGCGCGAAGATCGTTTTGGATTTGCCGGCGACGCGCGAATGGCTGGAAACCTACGGCATTACCGTCGTTGGTTACGGCTGTGACGAAATGCCGGCCTTCTATTCGCGCCGCTGTGCCCTTTCCGTCGATGTGCGTTGCGACTCGCCCGCCGAAGTAATGCAACTGTTCAGAGCGCAACGCGAGCTGGGCATCGAGAGCGCTTTGCTCGTTGCTGTCCCCGTTCCGGTGGAAGCGGAAGTCCCGCAGGAAATCCTGAATAAGATTCTCGATGAATCTCTCCGCGACGCGGGAAATTCGAACATCGGTGGTCGCGATCTAACGCCCTTCCTGCTCGCGCGTATGGCCGAGCGAAGCGAGGGCGCAACCCCGCGGGCAAACATCGCCCTGCTGGAGAATAATGCTCGCGTGGCCGCGCAGATCGCGAGCGAGTTGAGTCAACTGTAAACGGAAAAGGGTGGTGGTCTAGTTTTGCGTTTACGTTATTTCCCGCTCGGAGAAGAACGATCCACGAAAT
>DATGVD010000370.1:0-7109 GCA_035300785.1 Pyrinomonadaceae bacterium
CTGACAAACCATTTCTGACCGACATTAAAACTTTGCGCGAACGGGCGCGAAAACACATTGAGAACGGCGCGGTGACCGAAGGCTATAATGCGGATCGCGATACCGTGGTCAAACTTCTTAACGAGGCGCTGGCCACTGAAATCGTGTGCGTGCTGCGATACAAGCGGCATTACTTCATGGCGACGGGCATTCACGCAGAAAGCGTAGCCGCAGAGTTCCTGCAACACGCAACGGACGAACAGGGACACGCAGATCAGATCGCGCAACGCATCGTTCAGCTCGGCGGAGAGCCGAATTTTTCGCCGGAAGGATTGCTAACGCGCAGTCATGCGGAATACGTGGAAGGCGAAACGCTTAATGAAATGATCAAGGAAGACCTGGTCGCCGAGCGCATCGCCATCGACAGCTATCGCGAGATGATCAACTACCTGGGCAACAACGATCCGACGACGCGGCGCATGATGGAAGGAATCCTGGCGATGGAAGAAGAGCACGCCGATGATTTGGTGAACCTGCTCGAAGAGTTCGGCAAGTAGATCGTTCGCCCATTCACCCCAAACGCTTGCCTGACAGCAATCCAAACTACGCCGGCCGTCCGAGCGTCTGTCGCAACTGCGGCGCGCTGATCGGCGCCGCAGAAAACAGTTGCCATGTTTGCGGCGCGCCGCTCGAGCAAGCTGCGCCGTCCGCTTTGCCATTGCACGAGCGCTATGCCGTTGGGTTTGCGCGCGCGGTGCTCTCGCGCCCTTACATCTTCAGCATCGTCTTTCTGGTCGCAAATCTTTTCGTCTTCATGCTGATGTGGGAATCGAGCGGGATGAAGACGTCGGTTTTGTGGGCCGGGTTTGATGAAGGGGTGTTGCTCGCTTACGGCGCGAAGACAAACTATGCGATCCATCACAATCACGAACTCTGGCGCTTCGTTACGCCGATTTTTATTCACGTCAATCTCCCGCACGTGGTCCTTAACATGTACTTCCTTTGGGTGATCGGCCCGTGGGTCGAGAAGCTTTACGGCTCGGCCAAGTTTGTCGTGTTCTGGGTTGCGACCGGCGCCGCCGGCGTGTTGGCAAGTTACTTAACCGTGATTCCCTGCGCGCATCCGGGTTTGATCGGAAGCTTCCTCATCAAGACCGGAGACATGGTGCCTTCGGCGGGGGCGTCTGGTGCTTTGTTCGGACTGATCGGCGTACTGTTTGTTTTCGGCCTGAAGTACCGGCGCGAATTGCCCGAAGGTTTCAAGCGTGCATTTGGCACGGGCCTGTTGCCGGTGATCCTGCTGAATCTCGGCATCGGTTTTCTCGGCCGGGGGTTCATCGACAACGCGGCACATCTGGGCGGACTTTTATCAGGCGCGGCGCTGGCGAGTGTCGTCAGTTACAAACGGCCGGGCGCGCGCACGGGCGTGACGATCGCCTGGCGGGTTTTGCAGATGGCCGCGTTGTTGCTGGTGCTCATTTGTTTTTATATGGCGGCAAGACGTTATGAGTAGTCCGCAGATTACGCAGATTTCACAGATTAGAGCCGGAAGAGAACACCAAGCGACGGCAAGCTGAAGCCTTTTTTCCTTATCTGTGTAATCTGCGTGATCTGTGGATAGATCGTCTGTAGTTTTTTTTGATTAGAGGAGACTGAAATGGAAATCAAGAAAGTTGGCGTGCTCGGCTGTGGCCTGATGGGTTCCGGCATC
Organism: Pyrinomonadaceae bacterium; assembly: GCA_035300785.1. GTDB lineage: Bacteria > Acidobacteriota > Blastocatellia > Pyrinomonadales > Pyrinomonadaceae > UBA11740. Next base: position 1,691 of record DATGVD010000370.1, read on the forward strand.
GCGCAGACCGCCGCGAGCGCGGGCTTTGAAACCACCGTGCGCGAAGTCACGGAAGAACTGTTGCAAAAAGGCTTTGCGTCGATTGAAGAGTCTTTGGAAAAATTCGCCGCGAAGGGGACGATCACCGCTGAACAGCAAAAAGCGACGCGCGATCGTTTGTTTGGCACGACTTCATTCGCCGACCTGAGCGACTGCGATATCATCATCGAAGCGATCATCGAAAATCTGGAAGAGAAGCAAAACACCTATCGCCAGCTGGACGCGGTTTGCAAGCCGGAAACGATCTTTGCTTCGAATACTTCGTCGCTTTCGATCACCCAGATGATGATTGCGACATCGCCCGCACGGCAACTGCGCTTTGTCGGCATGCACTTTTTCAATCCGGTCCCGATCATGAAGCTGGTCGAAGTTGTGCGCACAATTTTGACGGACGCCGCCGTTTACGAACAGGCGGTTGAGTTCGGAAAACAGCTCGGCAAAGTTCCAGTCCGCGCCAGCGACAAAACCGGATTCATTGTGAATCGTCTGCTGGTGCCGTACCTGCTGGACTCGATTCGAGCGCTGGAAGAAGGCGTCGGCTCGATCGTGGACATCGACAACGCGATGAAACTCGGCTGTGGTCATCCGATGGGACCGTTGACGCTCGGCGATTTCGTGGGGCTGGATACGACTTACTACATCGCCGAGATCATGTTCAATGAATTTCGCGAGAAGCGCTTTGCGCCGCCGACGCTGCTGAAGCGGATGGTGATGGCCGGATTGTACGGCCGCAAATCCGGCCGCGGGTTCTATGACTACACGAAAGACGCGAAGAATCCGACGCCGATGAATCTGGTCTAGGAAGAAAAAGCCACAGATGAACACGGATCGGAAGGCGGGCAGTAGCCCGACCGTGAGGGAGGGCGTGAGAACACTTCCGATGAGGATATGACGCCCTTGCTGACGCGCGGGCTACTGCCTTTCATTATCCGCAGCTCAATTTGTCTGCTTAACAAAGTCCTTCGTCCGCGGATCGCTGGGCGCGTTAAGGATCCTTTCTGTCTCGCCGCACTCGATCGCTTCACCGTTATCCATGTAGAGCAGATTGTCGGCCAAGCCGATCAGAAAACTGGTTGAGTGAGACACCACGACCATCGTGTGTCCGCGCGCGACAAAGCCACGCAGCAGTGCCCGCAGTCCCGCGCTGCGCTTGGGATCGAGCGCGCTAGTCGGCTCGTCGAACATCAGGAGTGCCGGATGCATCGCCAGCGCGCGGGCAATTGCGACGCGTTGCTGCTCTCCGCCCGAAAGTGATTCGGGATAACGTCGCGCTTTGTCTCTGAGACCGACAGATTCCAGCAACTCATAAGCCTCGCTCTCAGCCTGGCGCCGCGATGTGCGCAGCACGTGGATGGGAGCTTCGATGATGTTTCCCAGTACGGTCCGGTGCGGGAAGAGATAAAGATGCTGAAAAACGGTGCCGACCTTGCGTCTCAGCTCATTCACGCGCCGCACATACTCGTGTTTGGAAAGGTTCGCCTCAAGTCTTACGTTGCCGCACTCGATCAGTCCATCGTCAATCCGCTCTAATCCGTTAAGACAACGCAGCAACGTCGTCTTGCCGCTGCCCGACGCGCCAATAACTCCGAGGACAGTTTGCGGCGCGACCTCGAATGAGACGCCGCGCAGAATAGGCGTGCCGCTGACTTGCTTGCTTAGATTTGCTACTCGAATCATGGTCTTTCTTCCTCTCCCTTTGGGAGAGGGTTGGGGTGAGGGCTTAGTGACGAACGAACTTATTGATTCCTTTCTTACCAGGCATCTGACCCCGGACGAAAGACAAAAAGAGATTTGATTTCTTCATTCCTTCGTCAACCCCTCACCCTGGCCTTCTCCCAAAGGGAGAGGGAATAAAACTAAATGATCTCACTTTCGACCGTTTCGATCGCGTCTCTCCGTTGCAATCTTCGCTCAAGCCGGCGCGCCAGATGCGCCATCGGCAAACTCATCGCCAGATAGTAGAGCGACACCGCGACTCCCAACAGCAGAAATTGTCCCGAGGCATTCGCGAGCTCGCGATAGGCCGTCGCCAGCTCCCAAACCGAAATTGCATACGCCGTCGAAGTGTCTTTGAAGAGCGAAACGAAGTCGTTGGTCATCGGCGGCAACGCAATCCGAAAGGCCTGCGGCAGAATTATGCGCCGAAACGCGAGCAACGGGTTCATGCCGAGCAAGTACGCTGCTTCCCATTGTCCGCGCGGAATCGCTTGCAGCGCGGCGCGATAAACTTGCGACTCGTACGCGGCATAGTTCAGCCCCAACCCAATCAAGGCCGTAAGCCAGCCGGGCATGGCGAGTCCAATCGTCGGCAAACCAAAATAAAGAAAGAGTAGCTGCACCAGGACCGGCGTGCCTCGAAAAAATTCCACATAGACGGTGCATAACCACTGGACCGGTCGGGGACCTTTCCATTGACCAACCGCCAGCGGCATGCCCAGGATGAGCGCGATGAACATCGAGCCGAACGCAATCAACACAGTCACCACCGCGGCTCGCGTCAAACGCCAGATCGCTTCGCGCCAATTGAAGGATGCGGAGGTCATGTCATAGGCAACCCTGCTCGGCTGCTCTCCCGCGCGAATCGGAGCCTGCAATTCAACCTGGGCGTCGTTCCAAAGGTTCCATTTCCGCAAGATCTGTTCGAGCGTGCCGTCGCGAATGATCTTGTCGATGGCCGCGTTGACGTCCGTCTTCAGCTTCTCGTCGCCTTTCGGCAACCCGACGTTATAAGTGCCCCGCGCAAACGGTTCGCCCGCGGGTTTGAGTTTCGGATTCGCGCGCGCGTAATACATTTCCATCGGCACGTCCATGAGCACGGCGTCGATGCGCTTGAGCTCGAGATCGCGATAAGCAGCCACCGGATCGGGATAGCCGCGCCACGGGATGCCATCCTTTTGCATGAGCCGCGACGCCGCGGTGTTTCCCAACGTTCCGACCACGCGATTGTGACAATCGGCGAGCGTGCGAATCCGTTCTTCATCGCTTCTAATCGTCAACTGCAGCTCGAAAACGTAATAGGCGTTGCTGAAATCAATTTGCTTCGCGCGGTCAGTGGTGGGTTCGAGTCCGTTCACGATTACGTCGAACGAGCCGCGCTGGAGAGCCGACACGAGCGTCTCCCAATCTGATGGAACGAACTCGGGCTTGCGGCCCATGGCCGCGGCCATGGCGTCAACCATCTCTTTTTCATAACCAATGTATCGATCCGGATGATTGGGATCGTTATAGACGTAAGGCGCGCCGCCGCTGGGATCGGCGCCCCAGCGCAGCACCTGCTGAGCGCTGACGCTGGTCAGGCAGAGTAGACCCGCGAAACTAAGGCAGACCAGGTTAAGCAGTTTGCGCAACGACTAATCTCGGCATCCGAGAAATCCGAAAGCGACACATTGTACCTGAGATCGTGGTCGCGGTTGCTCGATAAACAGTTTGATGCAGTTTGGAAAGGTAGCATGGGCGTCCCGCCCGTGAAATCACGCGCAAGATGCGCGTGCCACAATCAAACTGCATCAGTACTCGATAAACCAAAGTTTGTCTGACTCGGCAGGCTTCCGTTACAATCTCCGGCCATGTGCACTGACAGACGAAACTTCTTGCGCCTTTCCGCTGGAGTTGCCGGGGCGACTTTGCTCGGCAATCAGCTTTCTTACGCCCACACCGACGACATCGATGCGATTCAACAGCGTCAGGACATTCCTGACGTAATCAAGAATTTGCGCCGCATGACCGCCGGCGTGGTGCCGATCACCGACGACGAACGCAAAGCGCGCATCGCGAAGGCGCAGCGCCTGATGGCTGAGCAGAAGATCGACGCCATCTATATCGAGTCGGGCACCAGCATGTACTATTTCACCGGCATGCGCTGGGGCCAGAGCGAGCGCATGTTTGCGTTAGTCATCCCGCAACGCGGTGAACTCGCCTGGGTTTGTCCCAAGTTCGAAGAAGAACGCGCGCGCGAATTGATCAAGATCGGCACCGACATCCGGACCTGGGAAGAACACGAAAGTCCATATCTTCGCGTCGCGCAAATCATCAGCGATCGCGGGATTCGCACGGGGCGTATCGGTATAGAGGAGCGGGTGCGCTTTTTTCTCTACGACGGCATTCGCCAGGCAGCCCCCAGGTTGGAGTTTGTCAGCGCGACTCCGATCACCGCCGGTTGTCGCATGTTCAAATCGCCGGCTGAGATCGCTTTGATGCAGAAAGCAAACGACCTCACGATCATCGCGTATCGCGCGACCTGGGCGACGATGCACGAGGGCATGCCGCAACAGGAATTCGCCGGCAACTGCGCCACGGCGTTTCGTAATCTCGGCGTGCAGGGCCAAATCTTTTGCAGCTTTGGCAAGTACACCGCGTTTCCGCACGGCAGCAGCACTCCGCAGATCCTGCGTGACGGCGATATGGTTTTGATGGATGACGGCTGCACGGTCGAAGGTTACCAGTCCGACATCACCCGCACTTTCGTTTTCGGCAAACCGACGCAGCGCCAGCGCGACGTTTGGGAAATCGAACGCAAGTCGCAGGACGCCGGCTTTGCCGCCGCCAGGGTGGGCGCGCCGTGCGAAGCCGTGGACGCGGCCGCGCGCAAGGTCATTACCGACGCAGGCTTTGGTCCCGACTACAAAACTCCGGGGTTGCCGCATCGCACGGGTCACGGCATCGGGCTCGACGGGCACGAATGGACGAACTTTGTGCGTGGCAACAAGACACCGATTCAACCGGGCATGTGTTTTAGCGACGAACCAACGATCGTGATCTATGGCGAGTTCGGAATCCGTCTGGAAGATTGTCTGTACATTACCCCGGACGGGCCAAAGTTCTTCACCGATCAGAGCCCGTCGATTGATAAGCCGTTCGGTTGAGAAGGGAGCCAACAAATGGCCGAAGCAAAGACCAGGCCCACAAATCAGAGCGTCGCGAGCTTTATCAAGAAGATTCCCGATCCGCAAACTCGCGAGGATTGCTTTGCGATCTCCAAGCTCATGAAAGAGGCCACGCGCAGCGAGCCAAGCATGTGGGGCACCGCCATCGTGGGTTTCGGCACGCGCCGGATCCAGTATGCCGGCGGGCGCGAAGGCGATTGGCCGCTGATAGCCTTCTCGCCACGCAAACAGAATCTCACCCTATACATAATGTCGGGCGCTGACAGTCACACCGAACTCCTGAAAAAACTCGGTAAGCACAGCGTCGGCGGAGGCTGCCTGTATATCAAACGTCTCTCAGACATCGACCTTCCCACGCTGAAGAAACTGATTCGAGAGCCGGTCAAACAAAAGCAGCGCGGCGCACAGAAAAGTTAGCGCAAGAGTGGCACGGGCCATCTGTTAACAAACTATCGACAAGCCGTTAGCTAAATCAGGCAGAGTTTTTCTGTGCGAGA
>DATGVD010000371.1:0-11639 GCA_035300785.1 Pyrinomonadaceae bacterium
CCTGTTTGTCTTATTATCTGCCCATGACGAAATCATCGCGCTTCGTCGTAATTGCATTTGCAACTTCGTTGCCACGATAGTCACCTACTCGAAGTCAGTATTCAGGAGTGGAGTTGGTCAAGTGTTTGACATCTCCCGCCAGATCATCCCGCATTGCTTTGATCTTTTCGAATCAGCTTCGATGATGGCCCTGCGAATGTCTCCCTCACCTGACGCAGCCTCCTTACGCGCGCCGCGTTTCTTCTTTTCTTCTGGCTTAAATGGAACTACTTTGAATGGGGCCAGTCATTTCTCCTCGCGAGATTGAATTCAGACCGACTACTGACCTGATCCAGTTGCGGGAAGCCAAAGACGGTGCTGAAGTTCGGCGCAATAGTGCATGATCCTTACCAAAATTTCCACTTCAAGAAAAATGGGCAGGTCGAAACCTGGCCATCCTTGCTGCTTACGAACTTCGCGCCCTTGCTTACGCGCGGGCTACTGCCCCGTCCGCTTACTGCTGTCTGTTTTTCGGTCCCGGCACGCGGGACCCGAGGTGGCCTTATCAACCTTCTATGGTAGACATCGCCGTAACGGCTTTCTTTTCGTAGGCGATGATGACCGCGAGGTTTCCCTTTTCCACCGGGGTTAACGAGGTGTCACTGTAATTCGGGTTGGCTTTGTACCAGTCAAAGCTGGCGAAGTATTTTTGCGTCCACGGATCTTTGAAGACTTTGCCGTGACGCGCGTAGATTTCGTCGCGCATCTTGCGCACGTCTTCGACGAACAAGCCCGCGAGCAAAGCGCGCGTGATAGGCCGCTTGCTGATCTGATCGTGCAACTTGTTTTCGTACGCCACGATCGTCTCGATGTTGGTCTTGTCGCTGCCGGAAATGTCTTCGTCTTTGAAATCTTCCTTCGGGTCATACCACGACTGGCCGCCGAAATACTGCTGGATCCACATCGTTTTGAAGATGCGGCCGTGACGCGCATAGATTTCGTTTCGCAGCAGACGCAGTTCGTGCAAACTCAAACCGCGCAACATCGTCTCCGCGATCAACTTGTTCTCGAACAGCTCCATGTCGCCGGGCGAAAGGGCCACGCGGCGCTGCTGTCTCTGGATCAAGTCGATCAGTTGCAGGTTCTTGCGTTCGACGTCGCTGAGACCTTTCGGATCGTAATGGTCGGCAGAGTGGTACCAATACCGCTCGTCAAAATACTGCTGGAGCCAGGGCGTGCCGTCGAATCGTTTGCCGTGAATGGCCTCGATCTCTGAAGCGAGCACGGTCCACTCAGCGTTGGTGTGCGTCCCCAGTTTCTTTCGCGTCAAGGCGCGGTCCTGATACAAACGCATGTCGCCGGGTTGCACGGTTTCATGTTTTTCGGCTTCGGCAATGCGAATCACATCCAGGTTTCTTCGCTCAGTGTCGTTCAGCGCCGAATTCTGAAAGCCGGCGTCGGCTTTGAACCACGAACGCGAGTCGAGATAGCGCTTGATGTCCGGATCTTTGAAAACGCGCCCGTGCTTGCCAAAGACTATGCCGCGCACGAGCTTGAGATCGTCGATCGAAAGCGCGCTGAGGTCCGCAGTAGTTATGGCGCGGCCGGCAAAGTTGTACGTCTCCCAGGTCTTTACGGCGGCGTATTCATCCTGCGCGTTCGCCGCGGAAAAGGCGGAGAACAGGACGAGCAATAGCAGCGGGACTGACAGTCGAGCAAAGCTATAGGGGGATTTCATAAGGTGCCTTTCTTGTATCGCGAGCCTAAAAACCAAGCCCTCCCTCACGGTCGGGCTACTGCCCCGGACTCAGCCAAAAATGTCCCGCACTTTGTCCGCGATGTTCTTGTCTTCCAAATCCTTTGTCTCGATCTTTTCCAACTGTTCCAGAAGTTTTCGCTGTTCGCGCGTTAACATCGTCGGCGTCACAACTGAAACGGAAACAAACAGATCGCCGCGGCCGCGACCACCGAGGACGGGCATTCCCTGTCCGCGCACGCGAAAGACCGTTCCGGTCTGCGTGCCGGCGGGAATCTTCAGCGACTGATCATCTTTCAACGTCTTGACCGGAACCTCGGCGCCAAGGGCCGCCTGCGCAAAGGTAATCGGCACGGACGCGTAAAGATTGTTGCCCTGACGTTCGAACTGCTCGTGCTCGGCGACATGTATCACGACATAGAGATCTCCGGCCGGGCCTCCGTATGCTCCGGACTCGCCTTCGCGCTGCAGCCGCAGCCGCGAACCGGTTTCGACGCCGGCAGGAATTTTGACTTCAATCGATTTCTCTTGTTCGACGCGCCCCGCGCCCCGGCAACTCTGGCAGGGCGAATTGATCACCTGGCCCATGCCGCGACAGGCGCCGCACGTGCGCGAGACCGAAAAGAATCCCTGTTGAAACCGAACCTGGCCTGCGCCTTCACAGGTGCGACAAGTTTCCGGCTTCGTGCCGGCGGCGGCGCCGGAACCATTACAAGTCTCGCAAGTTTCCAGCTTGGGAATGCGCAGTTGCGCGGTCATGCCGACGGCCGCCTGTTCCAAAGTGATTTCGAGATCGTAACGCAAGTCTGCGCCGCGCTGCGCCACCGATCGTCGCGAACCCGCGCGCGCGCCGGCGCCAAACACGTCACCGAATCCGAACAGGTCGCCGAGAATGTCCTCGATATTGCTGAAGCCGGGCGCGCCCCACGCCGCACCTGCACCGCTCGAGACCCCCGCATGACCAAACCGATCGTAGCGTCGGCGCTGTTCGGGATCAGAGAGAACGGCGTAAGCTTCCGCGGCTTCCTTGAACTTGTCCTCGGCGCGCGCATCGTCCGGGTTTTTGTCGGGATGATGCTGCACCGCCAGACGGCGGTACGCGCTCTTCAACTCCTGCTCGCTCGCGGAGCGGCCGACGCTCAAAACTTCGTAATAATCCCGTTTCGTTGCCATGATTAATCTAAGGTTATCAGTAGCGAGCGGCCAGCGGATGAACCAGTCTGACTGGAAAAGCCACTGACCGCTTTCCGGATTCTACTAAAACTAATCTGATTCGCTCAATCCGCTCCGGCCTCAGGTGTTTCTACCTCTGGCTCAGAGGCATTCATCATTGCGGCGGTAAGCTGGCGGCCCAGGCGTTCGACCGCGTCCAGCGCCAGCCTCACTTCGCCGATTTCTGCCGAGTTGATCGCAGCCAACCCCTCGACTAAAAGCTGCTCTCCCGCCTCCTGACCTTCTTTGGGTAGCAGTCCACCGTATTCGAGAAAGCTGCGCTGGGTATTTCTTACCAAACTCACGAGCTTGTCTTGCAAGTTGACTCTTTCGCGCTCCGTGCGATCGCTTTCAATCGAGATGGCCGCCTCTGCGATGATCCGCTCGATTTCGTCGGGTGACAGACCGGAAGTCGGCGTGATGCGCATCTGCTGTTCGCGGCCGGTGGCCTTGTCGGCGGCCGAAACCGAAACAATGCCATTGGCATCCACTTCGAACGAAACTTCGATCTGCGGCACGCCGCGCGGCGCGGCCGGGATGCCAACCAGCTCAAATTTACCCAGGCTTCGATTACCGGAGGAGATTTCGCGCTCGCCCTGCAAGATGTGAATTTCCACCGATGACTGGTTATCGACGACGGTCGTAAACGTGAGACTGTTGCGCAAGGGGATGGTCGAGTTGCGCTCAATGATTTTAGTAAACAGCCCGCCGCGCGTCTCGAGACCGAGACTCAACGGCAGCACATCGAGCAGCACGATATCTTTCACGTCGCCGGTCAGCACGCCGCCCTGAATCGCTGCACCCATAGCGACGACTTCATCCGGATTGATTTCGGCCGAAGCCTGCTTGCCAAAGATATCCGCGACGGCGCGCTCGACGATCGGCGAACGTGTCTGGCCACCGACGAGAATCACCTTGTCGATCTCATTCGGCTGCAACTTGGCGTCGCTCAGCGCCCGCTCGCACGGCTCGACTGTTTGTTGTACCAGGTCTTTGACCAGTTCCTCGAACTTTTCGCGCGTTAGAGTCTTGTTGAGATGCTTCGGTCCGGTGGCGTCGGCCGCGATAAACGGCAAGTTGAAATTCGTCTCGGTGGCCGAAGAGAGCTCGCATTTGGCGCGCTCGGCGGCTTCTTTCAGGCGTTGCAACGCCAGCCGATCCTTCCGGAGATCGATGCTCGTGTCGCCCATGAACTGTTCGGCCATCCAGTCCATGATCCGCTCGTCAAAGTCCTCTCCGCCCAAATACGTGTTGCCGGAAGTCGATAAGACTTCGAACACGCCGCTGTTCATTTCGAGAATCGAAATATCAAAGGTCCCGCCACCCAGGTCGTAAACCGCGATCTTTTCTTTTTCAGATCTGCCCAGACCGTAAGCGAGCGCTGCCGCCGTCGGCTCATTGATGATCCTTTCGACCTGAAGGCCCGCGATTTTGCCGGCATCCTTGGTCGCCTGACGTTGAGTATCGTCGAAGTAAGCCGGAACGGTAATGATCGCGTCGGATACGGCTTCTCCCAGAAAATCTTCCGCGGCTGCTTTCAAGCGCTGCAGCACGATTCCCGACAACTCCGGCGGGCTATACTCCCGCCCCTGCACGCTAATGCGCGCGTCGCCGTTCTGCGAGTCGACAATTTCAAACGGCACCGTCTCGCGCATGCGCCGCGCCTCAACCGAGTCGAACTTCCGACCAATCAATCGCTTGACCGCATAGACGGTGTTCGCGGCGTTGGTTACCGCCTGGCGCTTGGCAATCTGGCCGACAAGGCGTTCGCCTTTGTCGGTGAAACCTACGACGCTGGGGGTCGTGCGGCCGCCTTCCTTGTTCGCGACAATCTGGACCGTGCCGCCTTCCAACACGGACACGCAGCAATTGGTCGTCCCCAAATCAATTCCGATAATCTTGCCCATGCTCTCTCAAAACTTCTTAGTCTTCATCATCCGGTGCTGCGGTCCGTGCTGACACCTTGACCATCGCGGGCCGCAGCAATCGATTGCCGATGCGATAGCCGCGCTGCATCTCGGAAATAACCGTGTCAGGTTCGTGCTCGTCGGATGCTTCAGTCACGACCGCTTCGTGTATGTGAGGATCAAAACGCTCGCCCACGGCGATAATCGGCTGGATGGCAAAGGACTCCAGCAGGTCGTTCAGTTGCTTGCCAATCAGTTCAACTCCGTGAAGAAAATGCCGGAACTCTTCCGACTCGCTCGCTTCGACCGATCGTTCAGCCTCGAGCGCGCGCGATAAGTTGTCGACGACTGGCAGCAGCTTGCCGGCCACGTCAGCGACGATCCGGTTGTAAGCTTCGCCGCGTTCGCGCTCAATTCGCTTGCGATAGTTGTCAAAGTCCGCCTGCCGGCGCGTCAACGCCTCCAGCGCTTCGGAAAGCTGAGCCTGTAAGCGTTTCAACTCAGCGCGAGTCGCCACCAGTTCAGCCACTGCCGGACCACCTTCACCCGGAGAGCGCGCCTCACCCGTGGCGCGGCTTTCTTTCTCTGACGGATCGTCCGGCGAAGGCGGGGACACGCCTTCATCATCCCGCGATTCTTCCGAATCATCAGCCACGCGCGACTCTTCGTCGTCGAAAAAGCTAATCGGGATGCTGTTCGACTGCTTCTGTTTTCGATCAGATGCCATTGGGAATTGCGAAGTCTTTGTCTTCGGTCCGAGGGGCTCTTGCGAAGCTAATTCAGCTCAATGAAGAGACGCTTCATGTGACAGCGCGCGTTCGATGAAGCGCGCCAAATAGTTTACCACAGCCATCATGCGCGCGTATTCAATTCTGGTCGGGCCGACCACACCGAGCGTTCCAGAGATGTCGTCGCCGACTTGATACGAGGCGGTGATTACGGCGCACCCTTTCATCGAAGGCATGACGTTTTCCCGGCCTATGACCACCTTAACCTCTCCGGGACCGGAGTCGCCGGCCACGCACTCATTCAGGATCGCCACCAGCCGGGACTTTTCTTCGAAGGTGCGAAAGAGTTCGCGCATTGTTTCGCCGCCGGCAAACTCTGGTTTATTCAGGATGTTCGAGGCTCCGTCAACGTAGACTTCACCGGCAGCCTCTTCTTCGCCTACCAGGCTGCCTTCGCACAGCAACATCGCGTTGCGCAGCAGGCGATCATAAAGAGCCTTCTCCTCACGCATCAGCGCGATGATTTCGGCGCGAATCGCCAGCAAGCTCTTGCCGCGAAACTCAGTATTCAAGTAGCGGGCCGTCTGATCCAATTCGTCCTGACTGAAGTCTTCATCGAGCCGGATGACTTTATCCTGAACGATGTTCGACCGAGAGACGAGTACTACGAGGATGCGTTGGTCTGGCAGTCGCAAAAACTTGATGTGCTGTAGCCGGTTCTCAGCAAGTGGGGGCCACACGACGATCCCGACATTCTCTGACAGCAGCGACAGGACATGCGAAGCTCTCTCCATCAAACGATCCGGCCGGGCGCGCGCCGCATCAACCTGGCCGATGCTCTCAATCGCCCTGCGATCACCTCGCGAGAGACGCGCGTCGCCCAGAATGTGATCGACGTAATAGCGGTATCCCTGATCGGTGGGGATGCGGCCGGCCGAAGTGTGCGGCTGCTCGAGCAGTCCGGCCTCTTCCAGTTCACCCATCACATAACGAATCGTCGCGGAGCTCCACCCGGCCGCATGCTCAAACCGATCGGATAAGGCGTGCGACCCAACTGCGTCTCCCGTAACCAAATGCTCTTTGATGATCGCCGAGAGCACGGCCTGGCCACGCGAGCCGGGATGCGCTGCTGTCGATCTGGGTAAGCTTGAAATACGACTGGTCATTGGTCTTGAATTTTGAGGCCGATCGTCGCCCAGTTGAACCGTGGCAAACGACTCTCGCACGAACGATCACTGGATTCCGAGACGGCTCCGCGAGTATAGCGAATTAAGAAATGCCCCGCAAATCCTACGTTCAAGAGGATCCAACCCCGCCCAGCCGGCCAGCCTTTTGCCCCAAAGTTCGAGTTAAGCCGTTGCTGGCATGAAGCTTACCTGAGGGTCGTTGCCGCATGATCCGCACGCGCATGCCCGTCCACCCCGGATTTTCCAGTAATCACAAGGGCTTTGAGCCAACGACGCGAACGCGGATTGACGAGCCCCAGGCGGGCCCATAAGATGGGCTGACTTGCGGGATTCGGATCATGGCGCCGGCAAATCTCCATCTTCAGAGGGTCTTCAGCGAGGCGTTTCGTCAGTTCGATCGCGAACGGCGGAGCCGCATTCGACCGGACCTCCGCGATATCGAGGTCAAGTTCTATCCATACGCCGGCCTTCATCACACTATCCGGGTGCGCGCCGGTCGTGTTTATGTGCGGCTGTCGGATCTTTTTCAAGCCGCGCCGCCGGAAGTAATGCGGGCTCTGGCGTTTCTGCTGGTTGCGCGTCTGCTCTCAAGAAAAGCACCGACGGCCCAGGAACGAATCTACCGCTCCTATGCCTTTAGTCCGAACGTTCTGCGCGCGTCGGAACTCGCTCGCCGCCAGCGAGGTCGTAAAGTAATTTCATCGGCGCAGGGCAAGGTCTACGATCTCGAGCAGATTTTCGGGCGTGTTAATCAACTCTACTTCAACGGGCAAGTCCCAGCGCCGGCGCTCACTTGGTCAAAGCGGCGCGCCCGCAGCATCCTCGGCCATCACGACGCGGCGCACGAAACCATTACGATTAGCAAGACCCTGGATTCGAAAGACGTTCCCGAATGGTTCGTCGAATACATCGTCTTCCACGAAATGCTGCACATAAAGCATCCCGCCCGAATAATCAATGGCCGGCGCTATTATCACTCCCCGGCATTTCGCGAAGAAGAACGGAGTTTTCCAACCTATCGCAAGGCCCAACAATGGCTGGATCGGGTTGTGCGCAAACGGCATGAGTTGCGCGCCCGTGCCGCATAGGATTCCCGTGATTTTTCATTTGGGCCCCTGGAACGATTCTGGAACTTTGTCTCCCCTACTACGTTTATTCAATCAGGTAGGTGGGCTCCTCCTGAGGGCGGGCAGGCAACAATTGAGCGCGATTCTTTGATGCGTTCATGAGTCGCCTGCCCGCTCTGTTTTCTATTCCCGCGAAAAACCGAAAAGTGCCCGCTGGACATGCTCCGTTCCAGCCGCTAGACTACGAAGTTTGCGAAAAGACGAGTGGCCCCGTCTATCCACGCGCAACTTTGAAATCAGAGGAGACATGATTCATTTCATTAACTAATAATGGCAATCTCAGCAACCCAAATCAGACGCGGCATGGTAATAGTTTTCGAAGGCGAGCCGTGCAAAGTCGTTGAATTCCGGCATCACACACCCGGCAACCTACGCGCGATGATTCAAACCAAGCTGCGCAATATCCGCACGGGCTCGTCCTTCGAACATCGTTTTCGCTCTGTCGATACGATTGAGAAAGCGAGCCTCGAACAGCACCAGATGGAATATCTTTATTCCGACGGCTCACATCATCACTTCATGAACACCGAGACCTTCGATCAGGTGGCCCTGAGCGCCGACGAACTGGGTGACGCGGCCCAATGGCTGGCGCCCGGACTCAAAATCCAGGCGGAGTTCTATGAAGGAATGGCGATTGGAATCGACCTGCCCGCGGCGCTCGAACTGAGCGTGACGCAAGTGGAACCCAGCTTGAAAGGCGCGACTGTGTCGAACGTGAACAAACCCGCGACTCTCGAGAACGGCGTCATCATTCAGGTTCCGCCTTTCATCAACGAAGGCGATCGCATTCGCGTTGATCCGATCGAAGGACGTTACATCGAACGGGCCAAGTAAAGTGGCCCAGTTCAGAGTTCAACCTTTAGGTTGCGCTCCACCGAAAGACAAACCAAAGTTTGAACTCTAAGCGGTGTATTTCTTCTACAGTTTGCTTTTGACGCTTGGCTTCGTCGCTTTGCTGCCGCGATTTGCGATCGACGCATTGCGAAGCGGCAAGTACGTGACCGGGTTGCGTCAACGCCTGGGAAAACTTCCCGCCATCAATCGAACTGGCGAGCAGATCATCTGGCTTCACTGCGTTTCCGTCGGTGAGACGCAGGCGGCGCAATCACTGGTGCGAGCGCTTCGCATTGAATTCCCCAAACATTGTCTGGCCGTCTCGACTACCACCGTAACCGGGCAGCAGTTGGCGCGAAAGCTATTCGCGAACGACGCCGCGCTCGTTTTCTACTTTCCAATCGATCTGGCCTGGGTAGTTCGCCGCGTGCTGCGCATCCTGCAACCATCCGCAGTGCTAATTATGGAAACTGAATTGTGGCCGCGGCTCTTGCATGAGTGCCGCGCTCGTACAATTCCGGTGGCGTTGCTCAATGGTCGGATCTCGGAAACTTCCTTTCGCCGCTACAAGCTGATTCGCCCGTTCATCCGTCGCATGCTAAACGATCTGACAGTCGCGCTGATGCAATCAGAGAAAGACGCCGCGCGGATCCGCGAGCTTGGTCTGCCCGGCGAACGAATAGCTCTCCCGGGAAACCTGAAATTCGACAGTGCCGAAACTGCGATCGACGAGCGCGTGACGGCGGAACTTCGCAGACGCTTCGGCTTCGACGGCACTCGGCCGCTGATCGTGGCTGCCAGCACGCACACTCCCGAAGAGCGGATCACGATCGAAGCTCTGAAACAGATGAATTCGGACCAACGCGGCCGCACGCGCTTGCTGATTGCGCCGCGGCGCCCGGAACGATTCGGCGCAGTCGCTTCCCTGTTGGAAGACTCTGGCTTGTCATGGTCGCGCCGGTCCGCCGAACCCGGAGAGCCCGACAAGAGCTGCGACGTCGTTTTGCTGGACACGGTTGGCGAATTGCGCGCCGTGTATCCGCTCGCCCAAATCGTTTTTGTCGGCGGCAGCATCGGGACCCATGGCGGTCACAACATGCTTGAGCCGGCCGCAACCGGCGCCTGCGTCATCACCGGTCCGCACACTGAGAATTTCGCCGCCATCACGAAAGCGCTCCTGGACGAAGGGGCGCTGATTCAATTGCCCGAAGGCTCAGCTTCCGATGCGCCAACTCAACTCGTGTCTGTTTTCAAAGAACTCCTATCTGATGAAGCGAGGCGCCGTGAAATGGGTCTGCACGCCCGCGAGGTGTGCAAACAAAACGCGGGCGCTACCGCACGCACGATGCGGATGCTGAGTCCGATACTTTCGCAGACGACCATAGCTGATCCCGCTTCCCCTCTCTCCACTCTTTCGGTCACTGCTACCAAATGAATCGCGCTGCAATCGTCACGCTGACTCCTCTGAGCGGCTTGTACGGCGTGGCGATGAAGGCGCGTCGCGCGCTGTATCGGCGCGGAGTCTTTCACGTGCACAGAGCCGGTGTTCCGGTAATCAGCGTCGGCAACATCACCGCCGGCGGGACCGGTAAGACGCCGCTGGTGGAATGGATCGCGCGCGCGCTCGGACGGCGGCAAAAGCGACTCTGCATTTTGACGCGCGGGTATGGTCGTCAGCATGGCGGGCGCCGAGTACTGGTCTCAAATGGCAGCGAGATATTTGCGGACGCGCGTGACGCGGGCGACGAACCCTTGCTGCTGGCAGAGAAATTGAAAGGCGAGGCCGCGGTGATTTGCGACGTCGATCGAGTAGCGGCCGCGCGTTGGGCCACCGAGAACCTGGGCACCGATTTATTCATTCTCGACGATGGCTTTCAAAATATGCGGCTGGCTCGCGACTGCAACATCGTCGCGATTGACGCCACGAATCCGTGGGGCAATCGGCGTCTGCTGCCTGCGGGAACCTTGCGAGAGTCGCCTCGTCAACTCGCGCGCGCTGATTGCATCGTGATCACGCGCGCCGACAGTGCCAGTCAAACCGAAACGTTGAAGTCAGAAATTAATCAATTTAGCAAAGGCCGTCCGGTGTTTCTTTCGCGAATGAGAATCGACGGATTGCGCAAACTGAGCAGCGAGATGAAGGACGGCCGGGTTTCCGCCAACGAATTGAAATCAGGCCCGGTGGCG
The DNA here is from genome assembly GCA_035300785.1 of Pyrinomonadaceae bacterium. Lineage (GTDB taxonomy): Bacteria > Acidobacteriota > Blastocatellia > Pyrinomonadales > Pyrinomonadaceae > UBA11740. The sequence goes on from DATGVD010000371.1 coordinate 10,918, forward strand.
GCATTTTGCGGCGTCGGAAATCCCGAATCATTCTTCGCACAGCTTCGCCGCGATAACTACCAACTCTCCCACACCCGAGCTTTTCCCGATCACCATTACTACACCCAGGAAGAAATCAACGCGCTGATCGGCCAATCGGCCGAACGCGGCGCGCACGCCCTGCTAACAACTGCCAAGGACGAAGTGAAGCTACGATCGCTCAGAGTTGAAATGCCGTGCTACGTCGTCGATGTGGCGATTGAAATCGAAGGCGAAAGCAAGTTTCTCGCCTTGATTGATGACGCGATTGACAAGTAAAGCTAGCGTCGTTCACCGGGCGGGGTCGCGGTTACCTTCTCTACGGTTTTCACACTCGGCGAAGGCTTCGGGGGCGGCGGCGTGCCGGTCTTGACGCTGTCAGCGGGTACGGACTTTGGCGTCGGAGATTCGCGTGGTTGATTAGTATTCTTATTGCCGCGGCCGGAAGTGTTGTCGTTCGCGTTCGCGCCAAAATTCCCCAGCAGATCGGGCGGCAAGTGTGACCGCTGATTCGCGTTCGCGTTTGTGCTACTCACTGCCGGACTTGCGTCGCTCAACGGCTGAATGCCGTGTTCGCCGGCCCCGTTAGGCGGCGAGGTGGATTGGACGGGCTGGCTGTTCGGGTCGGCCGCCAGTTCCGTTTGTCCTGGTGTGGGCTTAGGCTGCGGCTGACCAGGGCTCCGGGTGAGAAGGAACACGACGCC
>DATGVD010000372.1:0-5804 GCA_035300785.1 Pyrinomonadaceae bacterium
CTTTTGCCGGCAACCCGAAAATGCCGGCGCCGATGATGCCGTTGATGGCAACGGCCACCAGGTCCCATTTGCGTATGCCGCGGACAAGGCCTTCGGATGATGTTTTTGGGGTTGCAGCTGAATTTGTCTTCATCGGCCAAAGGCGCGGCTGTGCCGCCTGATGTGCGGAAAGGCTCTGCCTTTCCGATGCTCTCATCTGGAGAATTCAGCGAGGCTACGCCTCGAGAGTGTTTGGGAGGCATAGCCTCCAACAAACTTCTGGCGTTCCCGGAAAGCCATAGGCTTTCCGCACATCGGGCGGCAAAGCCGCAAGCACTGACGTCTGCTACGAGCGGTTCTTTGCCAGCGCTTCGCGAGCGACTTCCTTGTCGTCGAAGTGAAAGACTTCGCGGCCGATGATTTGATAATCCTCGTGACCCTTGCCGGCGATCAGGACCAAATCGTCCTTGCGAGCCTGGGCGATCGCGTGATGGATCGCTTCGCGGCGGTCGGCGATCTTCTCGTAAGGCTTGCCGGTCTTTTGAATTCCGACTTCAGCATCGGCCAGTATCTTTTCTGGATCTTCAGTGCGCGGGTTATCGGAAGTCAGAATTACGACGTCGCTCAGCGAACCGGCAGCTTCGCCCATCGGTGCGCGCTTTGAAGCGTCGCGATCGCCACCACAACCAAACACAGTAATGATTCTGCCCTTCGTCACGTCGCGCGCGGCGCGCAGGACGTTCAGCAAGGCATCATCGCTGTGCGCGTAATCAACGACTACCGCAAAGTCGCCATCGTGCGGCACGCGCTCAAATCGCCCCGGCGCGCCGGTGCATTTCTCCAGCGCCTTCTTGATCACATCCAGGCTGTAACCGAGCGCCAGGCCGCTGGCCACCGCGGCCAGCGTGTTGTAGACATGCGGCGGACCAACCAGAGGCGAATGGAAATCGATCTCGGCGTTCGGGGTGCGCAAACGAAAACGCATGCCCGATAGTGAAAACTCCGGATCGCGCGCGGTGATGTCAGCTTCCGACTTCACCGCGTACCGAACTACCCGCAAACCCTCTTTCTCAAGTCGATCCGCCAATTCAATTCCGTAGGGATCGTCGACATTGATGACTGAAGTTTTCGGCCTCGAACCAAGCCGCCCATCGAACAGGCGCTGCTTTGCGTACCAGTAGTTCTCCATCGTCTTGTGATAGTCGAGATGATCGCGGGTGAGATTTGAAAACACCGCCACCGCATAGTCCAGTTCATCGCAACGATGAAAATCCATCGCCTGTGAAGAGCATTCCATCACCGCGATCTTGCATCCTATCTCGACGGCCCGGCGCAGTATTCGCTGCATGTCGGTCGCTTCCGGAGTGGTGCGCCCGGCTTTTTTCTTTTCTTTGCCTAGCCGGTATTCAACCGTCCCGGTCATCGCCACCGGTTCGCCCGCAGCTTCGGGAATCGAAGCGATCAGATATGCGGTGGTCGTCTTGCCATTGGTCCCGGTAATGCCGACGAGATTCAGTTCGCGCGAAGGATGTCGATGAACTTCGGCGGCGGCCAGGGCCATTGCGCGGCGCACGTCGTCAATTTGAATCCAGGCGCGTTGGAAATCACCCGGCCTCTGAAGTTCCGAGATTACGCCGTCCGCGCCTTGCTCAATCACCTGAGGAACAAACTGGTGGGCATCGAACAGCTCGCCGCGAATCGCGACGAACAGACAGCCCGGCCCGGCTTGTCGCGAATCGTGCGTAACGTCGGTCACGATTGCGGCTTCGTTGCCAAGCAGCTTACCGTTAACCGCCTTCGCGATTTCTCCGAGCGTTACACTTTGTCTCTGTTCCGGGCTGGTTGCATCATTCATACGTGGTGTTGAATTCTACGGAGTCAAACAGGAAAAGTCATGCGTCGGGCTGGGAGCGCGGGCGCCCTCGCCCGCACAGCGTGCGCCAGCACGCTTGGGCTTCGTCATCCTTTAAATTTTTTCGCGCTGCGCGCTCAGTGCGGACGAGGGCGTCCGCGCTCCCGGCGAAACGTGGCCTCTTAGATCGCAACTTACTTCCATTCAACGATCCGGTGCTGGCGGATTGTCTCCGAGAAACAAGCTGGACACCTGGGAATCGAACGATTACGATTCCCCGTCCTGCAAATCTCGGCCTCCGAAGGCGAAACTATGATTAGCAGAATTGCATTAGCATTAACTTTGGCCGCGGTTCTCTTCATCTCGTCGCCGCCCCTCACAAACAACGCTGCTGCTGCACCCGAATACGACATCATCATTCGCAATGGCCGAGTGATTGATGGATCGGGCCGCCCCGCCTACGGCGCCGATGTCGCGATCAAAGGCGATCGCATTGAGGCAATTGGCAACCTGCGCCGCGCGCGCGCCAAACGAGAGATCGATGCGAGCGGGCAGGCCGTCGCGCCCGGTTTCATCGACATGCTGGGACAGTCAGAACAGTTCGTGCTGATCGATCCGCGCGCGATGAGCAAAGTCATGATGGGCGTCACCACCGAAATTACCGGCGAGGGCGAGTCGATCGGGCCCGTCAACGATCGTATTCTCAAGGAGCAGGAAGATTTCAATCGGCGCTTCAATCTCACTGTCGATTGGCGGACGCTGGGCGAGTATTTCAAGCGGTTGGATAAGCAGGGCGCGGGCGTAAACCTCGGCACGTTTGTCGGCGCGACGCAGGTGCGCGAGTACGTCATCGGCTATGACGATCGTCCGCCGACGGCGGCCGAACTTGAACAAATGAAGCAGCTCGTGGCTAACGCGATGAAAGATGGCGCGCTCGGAGTCTCAACCTCTTTGCAGTACGTGCCGGCGCGGTTCGCAAAAACCGATGAGATCGTCGAGCTGGCAAAAGTCGCGCATCAATACGGCGGGATCTACATCAGTCATCAGCGTAGCGAAGCCAACGCGATCGACGATTCGATGAAGGAAGTTTTCGAGATTGCCCGCCGCGCCCACATCCCCGCCGAAATCTGGCACTTCAAAACTGCATACAAGAGGAACTGGGGCCGCATGCCTGAGATGCTGCGCCGCATCGCAGCCGCGCGCCGCAGCGGTTTAAAGATCACGGCGAACGTCTATCCTTACGTTGCGGGCAGCACTTCACTGAGCGCGTGCCTGCCGCCGTGGGCGCTCGAAGGCGGCACCGATCGCATGATTGCTCGCTTGAAAGATCAGCAAACACGCGAGCGTTTGAAGAAAGAAATCACCACCGACTCAAAGGATTGGGAGAACATTTACCTCGGCAGCGGCGGCCCGAGCGGCATTCTGATCGGGGCCGTGGTAAATCGTGATCTCGAAAGCTGGCAGGGCAAGCGGTTGTCCGAGATCGCGTCCAATCAGAATAAGGCTCCGCTCGACGCGCTCCTGGATTTCATCATTGCCGATCACGGCCAGACCGGAGCGATTTTTTTCATGATGAAGGAAAGCGACATGCAGGCCGCGTTGAAATCGCCGTTCGTCAGCATCTGCACCGACAGCGGTGCGCGCGCCACCGACGGCCCGCTGGCCGGATCGAAATCGCATCCGCGCGGCTGGGGAACCTACCCGCGCATTCTCGGGAAATATGTGCGCGACGAGAAGCTTATGCCGCTCGAATTCGCGATTCACAAGATGACTGGCCTGCCGGCGTCAAATGTTGGTCTGAAACAGCGCGGGTTGATTCGCGAAGGCTATTTCGCGGACCTCACGATCTTCGATCCAAAAACCGTGATCGATCGCGCGACGTTCGCAGACCCGAATCAATATCCGGTGGGCATCAACTTCGTGATCGTCAACGGGCAGGTCGAGGTGGACCACGGCCAACGCACACCGGCAGAGGCCGGGCGCGTGCTGCGCGGACCGGGGTATTGCCTAAAGAAAGAGACACCTACTCTATGCGGCCCACCGGTTCACGTCATCAAGTAATGACCATGCGACTTGCGGCGACCAGTCGCGGCGCCTTACTTCGGCGCGAAGGGTTTCACTTTCCAGACGTAGTCGCCGACAGCGAACTCGCCCGTATGGCTCGCCCGGGTGTGGCACTCAAGGCACAACCAGGGCTTGCCGGCCAGTACTTCTCCCTTATAGAACGCGAATGTATCCTGCGACATCGGAATCTGCTCGTTTAGCCACGGCTGATTCGATACAGTTGCCGGGGTTCCGCTGCACTGCCCGTTGTTACAACCGTACAGAGCCCAGAACCATTCCTCTTCGCCGGGAATCCTTTGGTATCCCTTAACTTTGTACATGACCGTCAGCGAGACGAGATTGACGGGCACTGAAGTGAGAGACGATTGGGCCGAAGGGTCGCCGTTCGTTGGTGAATAATTTTCCTTGACGATGATCGAACCGTACTTCATTTGAAACGGAGACGGCGGGTAATTGATCGACTCGTAAGCCTCGCCGTTTAGATAGACGGCAATCCAGTCGCTATGCGGGTTCTCTTTCACGTGAATGAATCGCGGCGCATCCGGAAGATTTTTCCATTTGCTGTATGGGTTGTCTTTCGTAATGTACCTAAAGAGTTGCTGGGCGTCTGGTCCGGGCATTTGCGTTTGAAAAGTCGCGGCGCTGGAGCCGGACCAGTTCCTGTTGCTGACGAGAAGAAGCATGGTGGCTGAAGCTAAGACGAGAATCACAAGCTTAACCAGGTGTCGTTTTTGAGTGGTCATCGGGCATTCTCCTTTCGGGTTTTGGTGGGTCCCAACATCCTGTGGGAATCAGATTCTTAATCTTACTAACAGTTGTCAGGCTTGAGGGCTAACGGTTCCAGACGGTGCGGGAACCAACACGGCGGCGTCATCTCTCGCCGCGTCATCTCGAAAAACAAATCCGAACCTATCCATTACGTACGAGCGCGTTGACGCCCTGGTCAGTCTCCAGGCGCCGGCGTCGATCACAAAGTGCGCCATCGTTGTGCCGAGGACCGCGCCAAAAAGAAAATCCATCAGCTTCAGGAGAGTCGCACTGCTCCTGACTAAATCAAATTCCTTCAGCTTGGCCCAATACATAAACGCGAAGCCGACAAACAGAACGCACGCGCTCAACTTCAGGACATTGTTGAGCCGCTGGCGGAATGCGCTGCGGTCGCTGTTTGCCGAAACCACAGCCATAAACACGAGGTACTGCATGCCGTGCGCGATGGCGTAGCTCAAGAACGTGACATTGGGGTCGTTGGATGAGTACATCGGAAAAAAGAAGAGGATCAGCGTCAGGAAAAACACAGTCTTGGTAGCAGTAGCCTCGCCCAGATTCTTCAAATAGCTAAACAAGCTGAAAGCAAATAGCCCGAGAAACAGATAGAAGCCCGCTTGAAAGAGGAAGTTAAAAAGCCCGCGCAGATAACCGGGCGCGATACCCATTCCCAACACCTTAAGCGTCCCGAGCATCCCGCAGTAGGTGGCCGCCTCAAGACAGAGCCGTTCCAACTTCGGCGCCGACTTCTTTGTTTCCGAGATCGAAACGAAGGCATAGATGCCGACGTTTTGGCGGCCGTAATGGAACGCCTGCCACGCCCAATAGAAGAACAACAGGTAGGTCTGGATCAATGGGCCGGCCAGAAGGAAAACCAAACCCGTGCCAACTATCAGGAGTAGCGGCAGGTAAACGTAGCGGCGTCTGTTCTGGCGGATTAAGTGCTGAAAGTCCTTATCGGTGTAGAAGAACAGCGTAGCCTGCACATGCGCGGTACCGAAAAAGACGAGCAACGTTTTGAAACTGTTGAGGCTGAAATTCGGAGTGGCTATCTGGCCCAGCGAAATGAAGAAGGCCATTGGCACCCAGGTGCTCAGCAGCAATGATAAGAGGAACACGCGCTTACCGTTGACGCGAAGGCGCG
>DATGVD010000373.1:0-2352 GCA_035300785.1 Pyrinomonadaceae bacterium
TGCTGGTCCCTTCGCCCACCGTGAGCGTAACCACCAGGCCGGCAATGAAAAGGGCCAGGCCGATGGCGATGGCGAAAGAAAACCCATAAGCGCTGTCGAAAGTGCGGCGGGGCTTTGTTTCTTTGGCTTCCGGTTCGGCCATGATGAAAACGACTTGTACTCGACTGAGTTGTACCTTGTCAAACGCGTCTTAGAGTGCCGGTAGGCACGAAATGTTTATAGTTACAGCTCTCCGCAGATTTCCTTTTTAGCCCATTTATGGGCGACAGACTAAACATTTCGCTCCTAAAGGAGCTTGCGGATCCGCATGTGCCCGTGCGAACTATAAACATTGCGCCGCTACGCGGCTAAGGTTCCGCATTGAGACTCCCAGTCGATGCTGCTAGAGTAAACGTTTTCATCAACCCGAGAAATTCTGATCTAACAACCCAATGAACCCTGAAACACCTTTTGAAACATTTCTGAATCAACACGACGAGGAAGCATGGTCCGCGACCTTGGTCACGCTGCTGCGCTCAGTCCATGAAGTCGATCGCAATGCTACGCGGATTTGGTTTGCTTTTTATCCGCTGCCGTTGCTGCGCGCGCTGGAACAATCCGACGATCGCGAAAAGCTCGTGCAGCAATTGCTCTTGCAGGGTGATTATGAATTGAAGCACCAGATCGACACTTCTCACCGATTCCTTTATGGCCATCGTTTCTGGCCGCAGGTGAAGCAAGCCGTCGAGCAGCACACGGATGCGTTCAACCAGACGGCGCGCGCGTCGCTGGCCGATCAGATTCTCGGCGTGGCTCAAAGCGTGGCGCAGCAGCTTAAGAAAGACGAATCGCTGCTGGTGGGAATTACCGCCGTCGCTTTCATGACGGTCCAGCAAGCCGGACTCGCAGCGTTCAAGGCAGCGCCGGGTGTGATCGGCATCGACAACAAGCACGCCAAAAAATCGCCCGAGCAGATTCTGCGTGAGCGCGCGAAAGACGACAGCCAGGGCTTGCTTGGTTTTCTGCGCACGGTGAACAAGCAGTGGACCGTCACGTTCGACGAAAACGATTCAGCGGCGAAATACAGATTGAGCGAGGCGCAGGACCTGGCCTGGGGCGCCGCCTCAGATCACTCGCGCGACTGGCGGGCCATCGATCCGCGCCGCGGTGAAGGACCGATTCCCGTCGAATGTCGTTCGGCGGCGTGCGGCACTTGTTGGGTGGGCGTGCTGGGCGGCGCCGCAAAACTCGCCGACGTCGGCGCGCGCGAAGGAAAAAAGATCAAAGAGTTCGGATACATCGACACTGCGGAACCGAAGCCGCTGATTCGGCTCGCCTGTCAGGCCCAGGCATACGGCGCGGTTTCGGTCGTGATTCCGCCGTGGAACGGCCAGTTCGGAAAATACCTGCGCGCTTTGAAGGAAAAGGAAAACGCGCCCATCGTTCAGCCTAAGGAACAGACGGAGTCTGACCGCGCGAACGATGCCGTGAATTAGCTTTTTGAATCGCGACCGTCGCCACGAAGACACTTTACATTTGTCAACCGACATTCGGCTCTCTCTCGCGCTGATTCGTGTGATTTCGTGGATCGTTCCCTGGGCTGAGAAGAGAAAAACGATCCACGAAGTCGCACGCACGGACACGAAGCACAATTACAAAATGTAGAGTTATGTTAGATGACAAATGGAAAGTCATCTTCTGATCGCAGGGTAACAGTCTCTCCCCTCCTGCTGGTGCTGGGCGCCGCAATCCTCTGGAGCACCGGCGGGCTTTTCATCAAAGCCACCTCGCTCTCTGCATTCGAGCTTTCATTTGGCCGCTCGCTGCTGGCCGCAATCACTATCGCCATCGTCACCCGTCGCGAAGGCTTTGGCCTAAACCGCGTCAGCGCGATCACTTCGATCCTTTACGCGGCGTTGCTGCTGTTGTTTGTCCTGGCAACCAAGCTGACCACTGCCGCGAATGCGATCTTTCTGCAATACACTGCGCCGGTTTATGTTCTGATCCTTGAACCGCTGTTCTACAAAGAAAGATTTCGCCGGCGCGATCTGATTACCGTGGCCGCGTGCGTCGGCGGCATGACGTTGTTTTTCGTGGGCAAGCTGCGCCCGCAGGACGTGAACGGAAACCTTCTGGCCCTGGCGTCCGGAGTGTGCTTTGCGCTTTTCTTTTTGCTCCTGCGGCACTCAAAAGCGCGCAACGTCAACCGCGCTTCGTCGGCGATCTATGGCAACCTGATCGTGGTCTTGATTTGCGCGCCGGCGTTCTTTGGCGCGGCCCGGCGCGGGATAAGCGCCGCAGATCTCGCGCGCATCAGCTATCTCGGCATCGTCCAGATTGGCTGTGCTTATTTGCTTTTCACATTGGCGATGG
>DATGVD010000374.1:0-5484 GCA_035300785.1 Pyrinomonadaceae bacterium
CGGCTGGAGATTGGATTGCGGCCGCATCGTGAAGGCGAAGCGTTGGGCGAGAGTTCGGGCTCCCTGGAGTTGACGGACGAGGATATGCGCGTGCTGCAGGCGATGAAGATCAAGATTGAGCCGGAATAGTGAGCCGCCCACCGCAAGCTTCGCGCTGTAGGCGCGAGATGTTTATATAACCAGCCGCATTGCAAAGGATTGCCCGCGAGAACGAAGCAGTTCCGCTTCGTTCTCGCGGGCAAACTTCTGAGACGAACCTGCTGCTATAAATATTTCGTGCCTACGGCACTCATAACTGTCTACTCAGGCGTCTCCTCCTTACTTTCAGTCAGAGCCTGTTGCCGCATCGCTGCTGCTCCGATAAAGCCGCCCATTCCCATCGTTTCAACCGAGCTGCTCGGGACGATCATCAGCGCGCCTTTTTCCTTCAAACCTTCGTACAGCATGTTCATCGCGCGCAGGTGCATCGCCGTCGGATTGTCTCGATAAGACTCAGATGCTTTGGCGAACTGCGCGGCGATCTCGACTTCAGCCTGGGCCAGGATCACGCGCGCCGCTTTTTCACGCGCGGCCTGCGCTTCGCGCGACATCGCATCCTGCAACGCCGCCGGAATGATCACATCGCGCATCTCGACTGACTGCACGGTCACGCCCCAGGGATTTGAGCGCTCGTCGATCAGTTTCTGCAACTCTTCCTCGATGCGCTCGCGCCCGCGCAGTAGATCGCTCAAAGAAGTGCGGCCGATGATGTCGCGCAGCGCCGTCTGTGCCGCCCAGCTTACGGCTGCCGGATAGTTTTGCACTTCGAGCGCGGCTTTTTCCGGATCGTAAACCACCCAGAAAAGAACTGCGTCAACGTTGACGGGGACCGTGTCGCTGGTCAGCGTTTCTTCCGCCGCAAAGGCTGTGGTGATTACGCGCTGATCGATCCAGGTCGAAATGTTATCGACGAACGGAATGATCCAGAAGAGACCCGGACCGCGCAGCCCGGTGAACTTTCCCAGCCGCAGCACTACGGCGCGCTCCCATTGCCTAGCGATCTTTGGCGATTGGGCCAGCAGAAAGCCGATCAGGACGCCCACGATCGCGCTGATCGGATTCAGCGTAATCAGGGTCGCCAGCGCTCCCAACCCGACGGGAACGATAAACGAGAGGGCCGCGATAAAGTTCACCCGCGGCGCGTTCAACGCGGACAAGTTGCGGTTCTCGCTCAGTTGAATGTTAGCCATACGTTTTCATCTCCTTTTTGCGTGTAGCGCAAGTTGTTAACTTGCGGTGATCCCTACCGACGAGATCGCAAATTGTCAATTTGCGCTACTTTCTTGCGTCTGCTGTGCAGATGCTCAATTACGTCGTCGAGCGAAAAGCCGCGCGTTCCGGTTTCCGCGATGAAATGATCGGCGAGTTCGCGCAGGTGCTTTTCGCGGTCGCGGCGACCGAGCGATGCTTCCTCAGGCTGCGCAATGACGAACGTGCCCACGCCCCGCCGGGTTTCCAGCACGCCCGCGCGCTCCAGTTCGGCATAGACTTTAGCCACCGTGTTCGCATTGATGCGCAGATCCACCGCCAACTGCCGCACGGTCGGCAACTGCTCGCCGATACGCAGCTTGCCGGTAGCGATCGCAAACCTGATCGACCGCTCAAGTTGAGCGTAAAGCGGCGTCGGATGATTTGCATCTATGTGGAACATCGACTGACTTCGCTATTGTACTACGACAATAGTACACCGGAGGTTTCCGGTTTTCAACCGTAATTTCAGCTTTCAAGAGGAGACCAACCGCGAGCTCCAAAATCAGCCGCACTGTTTGGCTTAGGTGGAAGCCGTATGTTACCTTCTCTCTCTTTAAATCTAGCCAGCGTTGACCTTAAAGTTCGCACTAATTCGAAGGAGTTGACTGAGCAATTATGGCTACGCCCAGCGCAAACGACACGAACGGACACGTAGGCCGCGTCGTGCAAATCATCGGACCTGTCGTTGACGTGGAATTTACCGAAAAGTACCTGCCGCCGATTTACCAGGCGCTGCGGATTACTTCCGACGGTTTTGACGTTCCCGATCCGATCAATGTAATCGCCGAAGTGCAGCAGCACCTGGGCGAAGGCCGCGTGCGCGCGGTGTCGATGCTGCCCACCGACGGCATGGTGCGCGGGATGCAGGCTACCGACACCGGCGGTCCGATCACGGTGCCGGTAGGTGAAGGCACGCTCGGCCGCGTCATGAACGTGATTGGTGACCCGGTCGACAACCTCGGCCCGATTCCGCATAAGCAGCGCTATCCAATTCATCGTCACGCGCCAACTTTTGAAGAGCAATCAACCGAACTCCAGATGTTCGAAACGGGAATCAAGGTTATCGATCTGATTCAACCGTTCGTGCGCGGCGGCAAGATTGGTTTGTTCGGCGGCGCCGGCGTGGGCAAGACCGTCATCGTCATGGAGCTCATCAACAACATCGCCAAAGCCCGCTCGGGCTTCTCGGTTTTTGCCGGCGTGGGCGAGCGCACCCGCGAAGGCAACGATCTGCTCCGCGAGATGGTCGAGTCCGAAGTCATTCAGTTCGGCGCCGAGTTCAACAAGAACCTGCATGACACCGGCTCGTTCGACATGACCAAGGTCGATATGAAAGCGATCGAGCAGTCGAAGGTCGCGCTCATCTATGGCCAGATGACTGAACCGCCGGGCGCGCGCCTGCGCGTGGCGCTGTCGGGTCTCACGGTCGCCGAATACTTCCGCGATCAGGGCATGGACGTCTTACTCTTTATCGACAACATTTTCAGATTCACCCAGGCGGGCTCGGAAGTTTCGGCTCTGCTGGGGCGCATGCCTTCGGCGGTCGGTTACCAGCCGAACCTGGCGACTGAGATGGGCGAGATGCAGGAGCGCATCACTTCAACCAAGACCGGATCGATCACTTCGATCCAGGCCGTGTACGTGCCCGCCGACGATTACACCGATCCGGCGCCGGCGACCACGTTTGCGCATCTGGACGCGGTCACCGCGCTGTCGCGGCAGATTGTTGAGCTGGGAATTTATCCCGCGGTCGATCCGCTCGCGTCGTCTTCACGCATTCTGGATCCGCGCATAGTCGGCGAAGACCACTACAACACGGCGCAGAGCGTTAAGCTGATTTTGCAGCGCTACAAGGACCTTCAGGACATCATCGCAATTCTCGGTCTGGACGAACTGTCGGACGAAGATAAGCTATCGGTTTCGCGCGCGCGCAAGATTCAAAGGTTCTTCTCGCAACCGTTCCACGTGGCGTCACAGTTCACCGGCCGCGAGGGCAAGTACGTCAAGCTCGAAGACACGATCAAAGGCTTCAAGGAAATCATCGAGGGCAAACACGACGACGTGCCTGAGCAGGCCTTCTTTATGGCCGGCGGGATTGAAGAAGTCGTCGAGGCCGCAAAGAAATACGAATAGATAGCGAACTCAAAGCCAGTCGCTGCTCGATACCTCATGACGCATCATTCATCACTTAGATTATGGCTGATCAGCTACAACTCGAAGTAGTAACCCCCGAACGCCGCGTGCTTCGGGAAGCAGTGAACTCTGTCACCGTGCCCGGGCGCGGTGGGGAAATGCAGATTCTGCCCGGCCATGCCGCGCTAATCTCAGAACTTCAGGCCGGAGTGCTTAGCTACACTGAGAACGGAAGCAGCGCGCAATTGCATGTCTCCGGTGGCTTCGTCGAGGTCAACGACGATCGCGTCGCAGTTTTGGCCGAAGTTGCCGAGCGCCCCGAAGAGATCGACGCGGCCCGCGCGCGCCTGGCGCGCGATCACACGGAAAAACAATTGAGTTCGTGGAGTGGGAGCGAAGAAGATTTTGAAAAAGCGCGCGCGAAACTGGAACGTTCAATGGTGCGTCTGCAACTAGCAACCAAGCCCTAGCCGGGAGTGCTGATTGCCTCTCGCATCTCGCGCACGGCCCGCTCCAATCCCACAAAGACGGCATTTGAGATGATGCTGTGGCCGATGTTGAATTCCTCAATCTCACTGATCTGCGCTACCGCCCCAACATTCCGCAACGTCAGGCCGTGACCCGCGGCGACATGCAAACCATACTGGGCCGCCAACGCCGCGCCTTCGCGCAGACGCCGCAGATCCTGATTTGCGCGCACCGCGCCTTCGCCGTGGATTCCGTGCGGACCCAAAGTCGCTTCGGCATACGCCGCGGTGCATAACTCGACCTGCTGGGCATTGACCTCACGCGCCGCTTCGATCTGTTGCGGATCGGGATCGATGAACAAACTCGCGACGATACCTGAGTCGCGTAAGCGATTAACCGCGGCGCGGACGATGGCGATGTTCGGGCGCACGTTCAGTCCGCCTTCGGTGGTGATCTCCCTGGGGTTTTCCGGCACCAGCGAAACCGCATCAGGACGCACGTCGATTGCAATCTTGATCATCTCTTCCGTCGCAGCCATTTCCACATTCAGGTAGGTGGTGACCGCCTGGCGCAGGACAGTCAGATCGGCGTCCTGAATATGCCGGCGGTCGCCACGCAGATGAATGGTGATGCCGTCCGCGCCGGCTTGCTCGCAAATCATCGCGGCGGCAACGACGCTCGGCTCAGGCGCGCGCCGCGCCTGCCGCACCGTCGCGACGTGATCGATGTTGACGTTGAGTCGTGCTGTCATTGTTTGCTCCAAATTAATAAGAATAACCACAGCGGACCGGAGAAGATAGAAAGAAAAACATTCGACCCTTTTCGTTTAGGCTTTCTCTGTTTCTCGGTGGTAAATGATCTTACACACCCTGCTTCGGCTCGGCCATTGCGGCCGAACGCGCCGCGTTCATCGCCTCGCGGTAAACGCCGCGAGCCACGCCACGCCGAATTCGCCTGACTTCGTCAACCATGCGAAAGCTGTCGCGCATGACCGCGACTTTGCTGGCCGCGTCATGATTCCATCGCACGGGAATCTCACGCAACCTCAAGCCGGCGAGGTGAGCGAGATAGATCCATTCCACGTCAAAACCAAAGCGTTCGATTTGCGCGGCCTCGATCAGCGGCCGGCACACGTCCATGCGAAAGGCTTTGAAGCCGCACTGCGTGTCCCAGTACGGCAGGCCGGTCGCCGCGCGAACGATGAGATTGAAAACGCGCCCGCCCTGTTCGCGTCGCCACGGCTGATGTGTGCCAATCAAGCTGCGATCGAGCGCCCGCGAACCAAACGCGAGATCGCATTCGTTGTTTCTGATCGGATCGACCAGTCTGGGCGTCTCAGCGATAGGCGTGGAAAGATCCGCGTCTGAGAACAGCGCGATATTCGCGCCGGCGGAAAGCAGTCCCGCGCGCACCGCATAACCCTTGCCGCGGTTTCGCTCATAGCGAATCACCCGCGCTGAGACGGTGCCGCATTCAGTGATGGCTCTTTCGGCGATCACGGTCGTGTCGTCCCGGGAACCGTCATCAACCACAATTAGCTCAGCGCCCTCTTCGGTCTCGTTCAAGTAATCGAGGATCGCGCGCAGCGTCGTT
>DATGVD010000375.1:0-8161 GCA_035300785.1 Pyrinomonadaceae bacterium
GCCCTGGACTATTTCAGAAATGATTTGACGCTCAGCTTCAGCCCGCTTGCGCTCAGTGATGTCGCGGGCCATGCCCTGCACTCCGGTTGGTTTTCCATCCTCGTATGTGAGGCGAGAGTTCACTTCGAGCATAACTCTGTGGCCATCTCTGGCAATGATCTCAAGCTCATACGCAGACGGTGCTTTTTCAGTAGTCTTACGCGCGAGCAACTGCCGGGCTTCCTCGAGGTATTCCGGCGCGACGACCTGGGCGAGGTTCATCCCTGTGGCTTCATCGTTTGTATATCCGACAATCCTTTCACATGCCTTGTTAACTGAAGTGTAATTACCTTCGAGATCATGGGCGTAGATGATGTCGTTAGCGTTCTCAAATAAGTTTCGATATCGTTCTTCGCTTTCACGAAGCTCAGTTTCCGCCTGTTTGCGTTCCTCTGCTTCCGCTCTCAGGACGTGATTAGCTTCGGCGAGCTCTGTAGTACGCTCGTGCACCTTCCTTTCCAACTCGTCGTGCGCTTTCCGCAAACCCTTCTCGGCGAGTCTGCGTTTCGCCATGTGTCGCGTGACGTTGCGGATGACGAAGACTGCAATAGCGGCGGCAAGTAGTACCGCAAGCGCAATCAGCAAGACGGTAGTTCTGCGGACTGCGGCACTGCTGGCGGCCTCTCGGTTTTGCGCCAGGTCCATTTGGTGGCCCTGGTAATCGACATAGGCATTCCAGGCTTTGTGATACTCAATTATCCGAGGCATAGCTTGTTGCGCCATCACCTCACGTGCTGCCTGCGGCTTTTTATCGACAACCAGCATGTGTAACGCGCCCTTGTAGCTCGCGAGATATGGGCTACGCGTACTGTCGATGGCTTCAAGTAATGCCAACTCTTGCGCGGAGTCAACCCGGCTTCTGAGCGTTTCGATCAGTATGGAAATCTCTTTGCTGTTACTCGAGTTCTGTGCCAGCAACGAGTCGATTTCCTTTTGGTCTTCACTCAGGAAGACCTGCATCGTTATTCGGCTGTTGAGATTCGAGTAAGCCTGGGCTCGCTGCGACATTTGCACTCTGGCCCATTGCTGATTGACGATTTTGGCAAGACCGTCGTCAATCCGATGAAGTTGACGCAGGCCTAAGCCGCCAACTGCGATCATGATGCCGATGAGCAACGCGAACGATAGGCCCAGCCTTACGCCCAGATTGGAATCGCCGGTAAATGAGAGGAGGTTGCGGATCTTTTTCATAGTGTTGAGCGACAGAAGGTAACCAGAATCGTGTGGGATGCGCGAGATTTTATCGTCGCTTCGGCGCCCAAAAACGTTTGCTTAGGAAATGAGGGCCGCTTCACTCGTGGCAACGAACTGCGGGTCCTGTCCGCGGCCATCATCAAGCATCGCAAGTTGTTGAATTCCGCGGATGCGCGAAACCAGGCGCTGATTGGTGTAGTCGAGTTCGGCGCTCCTCTTGTTGCTTTCGAAATGTTCCAGCCCTCGTCTGACGGTCAGACGCAGGTCTTCATTATCCCAGGGTTTCGCTACGTACCTATAGACCTGCCCGCAGTTAATGGCTTCGACAAGAGCGTCGACGTCCGTGTAACCCGTGAGGATGATGCGCACCATGCGCGGGCGCAGCGGCACTGTTTTCTTGAGCAGTTCAATTCCCGTCATGCCGGGCATGCGCTGGTCCGTGATCAAGAGCGCTACGTCATGCTGTCCGAGCAAAGCCAGGGCTTCGTCGCCGGATGCCGCCGTGAGGACTTCGTAGTCATCACGAAACAATCTGGCGAGGGTGCGCAAATTGGCCGGCTCGTCGTCAACAATAAGAATTTTGTAAGGCATGTGTATTCTCCCTTTGGTGATTCATAGGTACTGGCGCGATTATTCCGGGTCGCGCGACCAGAGGTATCAGCGTCGTAAATGTCGTGCCTTTGCCAGGGGTGCTTTCGACCTTGATGGTACCGCCGTGGCTGGTGATGATGCCGTAACTGATAGACAAACCGAGTCCGGTTCCCACGCCCACGGGCTTGGTGGTAAAGAAAGGTTCAAAGATCCTTTCCAGGTCTTCCGGCCTGATGCCGCTTCCGGTATCGCTGATTTTCACAAACACCATTTCGTCCTGCACGCCGGTTCCAATTCGAACTTCGCCCCGGCCACTACCAATCGCCTGCGCCGCATTCATGAGCAGGTTCGTCCATACCTGGTTGAGTTGGCCGGCGAAGCAATGGATTAGTGGCAACGGCCCATACTCGCGTCTGAGCGCGATGTGATCCGAGTTGTAGTATTGCGAAAGGATGCGAAGAGTCGAGTCGATGCTGGCGTGGATGTCGACCTGGGTTGCCTCAGCTTCGTCAAGACGAGAGAAGGTGCGCAGGTTCATCACAATGTCGCGGATGCGCCGGGCGCCTTCCTGACAATCGGCGATGATCGAAGAGAGCTCGGGCAGCACCTCTTCATAGTTGATTTCTTTTTTGATCGCATTCGCCTGCGACTTCAGCTCCGGTGAAAGCAACGCGCCATCGTAAACGTTGAGGAGGCGCCTTAAGCCAGTGGCAGACCTGTCAAGGCTCTCCATGTTGCTGTAGATGAAACCAGCCGGGTTGTTGAGTTCGTGAGCGACACCACCGGCCAGTTGTCCCAGCGACGCCATCTTTTCACTTTGCAGTAACTGCGCCTGCAGGCTGGTCAGTTTTGCTTTTTGCGCCGACAGTTCGGCGTTGTGTATTTCGAGTTCCTCTTTGTAGCGTTTGCCGTTTTGCAGGAGGGTGCGGCGTTCGAGCGCCTGTTCTACTCTCAATTGGAGCACATCGAGATCGCAGGGCTTGAGCAGATAGTCGAAGGCCCCGATGCGCAGGGCGTCGATGACGCGTTGGCTGCGATCGATACCGGACACCATAATGACCACGGTGTCGGGGAAATCACTGATGACTTTGCGCAAGAGTTCGACGCCACTGAGGCCGGGCATCTGCACGTCTGAGATGACCAGGGCGAATTGCTGCGCGGCCAGAAGCTTCAAAGCCTCCGGCGTATCTGCCGCCGTGACGCATTCGTACCTTTCGCTCAGGGCGAGGGCGAAAAGAGTTGTGATCGCCTCTTCATCGTCAACGATGAGAATGCGCCGGTTGTCTGCTTCTGGAAATTGATGTGGCAAGGGTGTCTCGGACTGTCAATCCGTCCCGGCGGGACTGTCGAAGCTGGCCTATTCCGCCAACGGTACTCCCACAATGGCGGGGCGTTTCGCCGCACAAATGCGCAAAGATCGCGCGCGACGCATCTCTGATAGCGGATGGCAATGCTTGTGCCAGTTTATTCGCGGTTGAAATTCTGTGATCGTTACCAGAAACACTGTTGCACTTAGCTAACTAGAAGATTAGAATCTTGTCCAGACAAGAGGGTATTGATGCGTCATCTGAAAATGAACCGGATGATCTGGTTTCCTCAGAACTTGTTCGTTGCTTACTCACGCACCTATCAAACCTCTCGCTCTCCCTGATTGAAAAACAGCTCTGATGTAGAATTTGTTTTTGCAGCTCAGGCTTTTCTTGCTGCCGGTTGATTGCGCACTTGCAGCTGGTGATTTAGAGACTTCTCCCCCGCTCCTCAAGGGGGCGCCCACCTGAAAGAGTTCAGGCATGCGAAGTAAAAGAACCCAGGAACCATCTTCAATTGGAATGGGCCAGTTTGTGCCAAACGGCAGAGAGTCGCGCGATAAGGCCACGTTGCTACCCAGCGAACGCGCGTCCGGTGCGAACCGCGACTTGTTTCTTATCCGGGGTGACGATGTACGCCCAACGTCTTCTCTCAGACTCACCGAGGACATCGCTGAACACAAGCACGCCGAACGAGGCATCAAAATAGTTTCCACAACAGTGCTGGCGGGGTTGGCCGCGTTAGGGGCCCTGTTGGTCCTCGGAGCGTTGGAACTTGTCCTTGAACGCGTTCTCAGCGACGCGGTTGCTCTAAGTGTTCCAGTTATCTTCGGCAGCATCACCGCGGCAGGGATCACCTATTTTGCATTGAGAAGGCAGGAAGCGTTTCACCGGCGCAGATTGGAGGAGCGAGTACGTGCCGAAAATGCGCGGCGCGAGGCCGAACGGAAATATCGAGAAATTGTCGAGAACGCCGTGGAAGGCATTTTTCAAACCAGTCCGGACGGCGGATTCATTACCGCCAATCCGGCATTGGCCCGCATGCTCGGTTTTGAAACGCCTGAAGAGCTGATTCGCGCGCGTGAACGCGAGGGCACCTATTATGTTCACCCGGAACGTCGGGTCGAGTTGAGGCGGTTGCTGGACCAACACGACACGGTGCGGGGTTTTGAGTTTGAAGCCTATCGAAAAGACGGCACCAAAATCTGGATGTCGGATAACGTGCGGGCCGTGCGGGACGCGAGGGGCAAGCTTCTCTATTACGAGGGCACAACTGAAGACATAACCGGGCGCAAGCTGGCCAAGGATGCGCGGCGCGAAGCCGAAAGGAAGTATCGAGACATATTCGAGAACGCCGTGGAAGGCATTTTTCAAACCAGTCCGGACGGAGAATTTATTGCAGCGAACCCGGCGTTGGCGCGCATGCTGGGTTTTGAATCACCTGAAGAATTGATTCGCGAGCGGACTGATATCGGGCGTACTCACTATGTCGAATCGGAGCGCCGCGCTGAGTTCAAGCGGTTGCTGGACCAGCACGACACGGTGCGGGGTTTTGAGTTTGAGGCATATCGGAAAGACGGAACCAAAATCTGGATGTCGGATAACGTGCGAGCCGTGCGAGACGCGAGCGGTAAGCTTCTTTACTACGAGGGCACTGTTGAAGACATCACCGAGCGCAAGCTGGCGGAACAGGCGCTGCGCGAGAGCGAAGAACGTTATCGCGATCTGGTAGAAAATAGCCGCGATTTAATCTGCACGCACGATTTGGATGGGCTGGTGCTTTCGGCCAACCCCGCGGCGGCCGCCGCCGTCGGATACGATCTTGATGAGTTCGTGGGGAAGAAAACCATCCGCGACCTGCTGGTGCCTGAAGTCCGGGATCAGTTTGATCAATACATGGCAAGGCTTCGTAAAGAGGGGACCACCAGCGGAATCATGCTGGTGCAAACCAGATCCGGTGAACGCCGGATGTGGGAATACTACAACTCTCTCCGCACCGAAGGAGTAGCCATACCCATAGTGCGCGGCATGGCGCGCGACATCACGGAACAGAGGCGGGCCGAAGCCGCACTGCGCGACAGCGAAGAGCGCTATCGCGAACTGTTCGAGAATGACAAGGACGCGATCTATGTTCACGATCTCAACGGGGTATACAGGTCAGTAAATCGAGCCGCCGAACGCTTGTCTGGATACTCGCGCGAAGAAATTCTCGGAAAACACTTCCGGGACTTTGTGTCCCCTGAATATCTGGGGCAGGTTGGCGAGACTTTCGGTAAGAAGCTGGAGGGAACGGGAGAGACGAACTACGAGATTGAGATTATTCGCCGGGACGGCGCGCGCGTGCCGGTAGAGGTTAGCAGCCGGCTGATCTATGAGAACGGCGTCGCCGTCGGGGTGCAAGGCAGCGCCCGCGACATCACCGAGCGCAAACGAGCACAGGAGGCGCTGCTAACCTATTCGCGGCTGCTGCTTGAGGCGCAGGAAGCCGAACGCGGCCGGATTGCCCGCGAACTGCATGACCAGATCGGCCAGATGCTCACGGCCCTGAAGCTTAACTTGCACGCAATCCAATCCGCGCGGAACGAGGGCGAAGCGTCGCTGCTGATCGCAGACAACCTCAAGATGCTCGACGACGCCCTCGAACAAGTGCGCGATCTTTCGGTTGATCTGCGACCACTGCTCCTGGACGACCTTGGGTTGGTGACGGCGTTGCGTTGGTTCGTTGATCACCAGGCGAAACGCAGGAACGTGCGGGCCGAATTCACCACCGACTCTCTCGATCCTGATTTACGCTTCGCGGCCGAACTTGAGACTGCGTGTTTTCGTATCGCACAGGAAGCGCTTACCAACGTTGCCCGGCATGCTCGAGCGAAAACCGTGACGGTGCGGTTATCGAGGAATAGGAATTATCTGATTTTACTTATTGAGGACGACGGGGTGGGCTTTGACATCGACGCCCTGCAACGTCACGGCCCGGCGAATGCGACGCTCGGGTTGCGCGGAATGCAAGAGCGCGCGCACGCAGTAGGCGGGCACATCAAGATTGATTCGGCAACCGACAAGGGCACGCAAGTGTTCGTTGAGTTGCCGATCGCGATGCCAAACGGCGCGAGACCAAAGATTCAGAAGGAGTAGAAGAATAAGGACGTGAGCTCGATGCCTCTGACGCGCGTCTTGATTGCCGACGACCACGCCCTGGTGCGCGCGGGCATTCGTGCACTGACTGAAAGAATCAAGGACGTAGAAGTTGTTGCCGAAGCCGGCAATGGCCGTGAAGCTCTGCGGCTGATCAAGGAACTTAAGCCCGACCTCGTGCTGCTGGATATCAGTATGCCGGAGGCGAGCGGGTTTGACGTGCTGGCGCAGCAAGCGAAAGAGTTTCCCGGGGTCCGCGTGATTGTCCTCACCGTGCATGAGGCCGAAGCCTATGCGATCAGAGCCCTACGCCATGGCGCCGCCGGTTTTCTGCTTAAGAGCGCCGCCAGCGTCGAACTTGAACAGGCGATTGAAACCGTAACCCGCGGCGAGACTTATGTCTCGCCGGAGTTGTCGAAAAAGTCTTTGTTGGAATATGGCAAGGCCTCAACTGATCGCGCCAGGCTGGACTCACTTAGCCCGCGACAGCGCGAGATTTTGAAATTAGTAGCCGACGGCCTTAGCACCAAGGAAATAGCCGGCCACTTGAATATCAGCGGCAAGACAGTGGAAACCCACCGCGCCCAGTTAATGGAACGCCTTAACATTCACGATGTCGCTGGACTGGTTCGTTTCGCGATCAAGATGGGTCTGGTAGATGTCGAGTGACAGTTAATTCCTAACCAGCAGCAGGGTTTGCGATTAGCCAAACCTTTTGGCTCTCTCAAACTTCCCTTCAGCCAAAAAAATTGCATCAGGAAAATCCTGAGTAAGCATAGGGTTTCCCCCGATTGTAGCGGTCTTTATCAAGGTATACAGTGGGCGCACAATTGGAACTCATGGCCCCTGCTTTTTCTTTGAAACGCGTTCCAAGTGTAACCCTTCCTGAAATCTCCTCTTACTCGAAGAGTCAAAGGCTATGAGTGGCAGAGTTGATTTTGATAGCGGCGTAGGCTCTGCGCGGTAGTTGCAAAGTCCTTTCTTTGGTTTCCGGTTTCTGACCCGACCGACACCCGATGCCAATGGCCGTGAACACACGAGTTAAGCAGGCGGTGACCAAATGACCGGACAGATTGATGCCCGTCTAGAGAACCAACTGTCGGATTCGACCGATCTGATTAACCTCTTGTCGCAAAAAGTTGTGGGCCAGTCGTCGGCGACGGACGGTGAGCTGACGCTGTGCGCCGAGCGAAACTTTCCCATTCTCTTCAAACCGTTTCTGGCCCAGGACATTTTGAATTTCATCAGGGGAGCTTACCGGCGGACATTCGCAGCCGGAGCCGGGATCGATCAGCACGGCCGAGTCAAAGATTCGAACTGACTCGGTTTAGGGAACGCGGCAGCCCGCCGTGCGGAGCGAGCCGCGGAGGAAGAAGGACGCCGTTTCGGGGGCGAGCTCGGCGTCCTTCTTCTAACTTCTAATTAGCATTAAGTCAAGGGATTTGGTTGGTAATTTTTCGATCTTAGAAGATCGTGGTCAAACTTATTCGAAGACTTTTTCGACGGAGGCCAAAGAGCTGGATGTCCGTATCAGAGTATCGCGAGCACCACGAGCGAGAGTTGAAGCGAAACCCTGGTCGTTTTGAACGTGAACAAGAGCAGGCACGACGGTGGTCCATGCGCACAAGTCAGAACCGCAAAGAAGACCGTGTGAAGGAAAAGGAGATACCAGGATGAACGCGGAACTTGAAATCAGTTTTGAATTTCCGCGGCTTCATCGGCCTGGTCCTTCGCTCGATGCGCGCATCCGGTTCAGGTTGTGCGTTCGGATCGTGTCGGCGGCGAGCACGGCCACCTGCTTCGAACGACCGGGGCAGCGGAGATGACCATGCGTGATTCGCAAGGCAACCAGAAATTGGAAACCGAAGCCCGGCCTTACCCGGTGCGAAATCCGT
>DATGVD010000376.1:0-8464 GCA_035300785.1 Pyrinomonadaceae bacterium
AGTGAGTGCAGCGCGCGTAAAGGAACATTTCAAAGGAATCTGCAAAGGCGAGGTAGAGCGATTTGAGTTGCCAAACCTCGGCGCACTCAACTTTCTACTGCATGAAAGTCTCGGCGGCGGTGGCACACTTTCATTGATGACCGACGCGCAGGGCAAGACGTTTTCGACGGCGTTATTGCGAATGGAAATTGAAATTTCCGACGACGAAGTTAAGGCACTCAACCTCTAGAATCGAGAGCTTCGCGTTGGAAGAGCCAGAGCGATCCACGAAATGACACGAAATCACCCGAACTAAGATGTCTTGTTCGTGCTGTTTTGTGTGGCTTCGTGGATCAGGTGTTTGCTGAGTCGACCACAGATCATGCAGCCACAACGCAAGATGACGATTAGTCACGGCTTTGCAGACGTCAACGACATTCGTCTGCATTATGCGGAATGTGGAACCAGCAACGAAGAGCTTGTCATACTGCTTCACGGCTTTCCCGAGTTTTGGTATTCGTGGCGGCATCAATTGCCGGTGCTGGGAGGGCATTATCACGTCGTCGCGCCGGACATGCGCGGCTACAACTTGAGTGACAAGCCGCCGCGAGTCGAAGATTATCGGATAGAGTTTCTTGTCAGCGATGTGCTTGGGCTAATCAGGCACTTCGGAAAGTCTCAGGCCGCGATCGTCGCGCATGACTGGGGCGCCGGCGTAGCTTGGGCTGTCGCGCAAAGACATCCGGAAGTCGTGTCGAAATTAGCGGCCCTCCAAGTGCCGATGCCGGTAGCCTGGCGCGACAACATGACCTTGCGCCAGTTCCTGAGCAGTTGGTACATGTTTTTCTTTCAACTGCCGCGCGTGCCGGAGTGGTGGGCGAGCCGAAAACACTTTGCCAGAATTGAACGACTGTATCGAGAGACAATCGTCAGGCCCGGCGCATTTACCGACGAGGACATCGCCGCTTACAAGGACGCGTTGCAGCAGCCGGGTGCGCTGACCAGTTCGATAAATTACTATCGCGCAAATGTTTTTCGGTCGCTATTGCGCGGCACCGAAACTCCGAAGGATTCGGATGGGCGGATTCGAGTGCCCTCACTTTTCATCTATGGCGAGCAGGACATTGCAGTGATTCCGTCTACCGTGAGAGATCTTGGCCGATTCATCGATGCGCCGTACCGCGAATTGCGGATTCCTGACAGCGGCCATTGGGTGCAGAATGAAGCAGTCGATGAAGTGAATGGCGCGCTGCTCGAGTTTCTAGACGACGGTTCGTGATCAGATGCCGACTCAACAATCACACCTGGTCCTCTACGCCGTTACTGACGGAATTGCGCGGATTACACTCAATCGTCCGGAGAAGCGCAACGCGCTCAACGATGAGGTGATCATCGCTCTGAAAGACGCACTGGGTCTGGCGGATCAGGATGAGAGTGTTCGCACCGTCATCCTCGCGGGGGCCGGCGCGGACTT
Organism: Pyrinomonadaceae bacterium; assembly: GCA_035300785.1. GTDB lineage: Bacteria > Acidobacteriota > Blastocatellia > Pyrinomonadales > Pyrinomonadaceae > UBA11740. The sequence goes on from DATGVD010000376.1 coordinate 1,454, forward strand.
TTGTGCGGGCGCTGACCTTGCAGCGCTGCAGAGAATCTCGAACGCTTCAGTCGCCGAGAATCTTGAAGATGCGCGCTCGCTGATGGAGCTGTTCATCTTGATTCGGCAGGTCCGCATCCCGGTGATCGCGGCGGTAAAGGGAAGAGCGTTGGCCGGCGGTTGCGGATTGGCGACCGCGTGCGACATTGTCCTGGCGTCGCGGTCAGCGCGGTTTGGTTATCCGGAAGTGAAGCTGGGATTTATCCCCGCGATGGTGATGGCGATGTTGCGCCGCAGCGTTTCGGAGAAGAGAGCTTTTGAGTTGGTTACGCTCGGCACGGAATTCAGCGCCGTAGAAGCGGCCGGGTTCGGCCTGGTCAACCATGTCTTCGATGACGCAGTGTTCGTTTCCGAAGTCGATGCGTTCGCGCGACAATTCGAAAAAGTCAGCCGCTCAGCCGTCAGTTTATCAAAACAGCTTCTTTATCAAATTGACGAGATGAGTTTCGAGAATGCCCTGGACTCAGGAGCTGATATGAACGTCATCGCTCGGATGACCGCGGACTGTCGCAAAGGAGTCGCAGCGTTTTTGAAGAAGCGATAAATTGGCTGAACGTTAGTCGCGCTTACCTTCTCGGCGGGACGTTTTCGCGTATGAACTTCGCGATATCCTGAGTTGAGGTGCCGGGCAGGAAAATCTCAGCGACGCCCTGCGCCTTCAATTTGGAAATATCTTCCTGGGGAACAATTCCACCCAAAACAACCAGGCAATCCGTCATTCCCTGACCACGCAAAAGCGAAACGATTCGGGGACACAGAGTATTGTGCGCGCCGCTAAGAATTGAAATGCCGACGGCGTCAACGTCTTCCTGGAGCGCAGCCGCCGCAATCATTTCCGGAGTTTGCCGCAAGCCGGTGTAGATGACTTCCATGCCGGCGTCGCGCAACGCGCGCGCGATTACCTTTGCGCCGCGGTCGTGGCCGTCGAGGCCGGGTTTAGCAACCAGAACCCGAATCTTTCGTGGTTGATTCATCGGTTAATCGGTCTTCTAGATCAACGCACGGACCAAGAAATCTAGATCGCAGGCTCTTCGTAGATTCCGTAGACGTCGCGCAGCGCCGAACAGATTTCGCCGAGCGTAGCGTAAGCGCGTACGGCTTCGATTGTCGCCGGCATCGTGTTTTCGTTGAGCAGCGCGGCCTTTCTCAGGCGGTCGAGAGTCTTCGACACCGCGCCATTGTCTCGTTTCGTGCGGGTTCGTTCCAATCGCTCCAGTTGGTGTCTGCGTACGGATTCGTCGATGACCAGAGTGGGAACTTCGGTCGGTTCATCTTCCATTTCATATTTGTTCACGCCCACAATCGTCTGGTCGCCGCGCTCTAAAGCTTTCTGATACTGATATGCCGATTCCTGAATCTCGCGCTGGGGGAAACCCTTCTCTACGGCGTCAACCATTCCGCCCATCGCATCGATCCGCTCGAAGTAACCAAGCGCGCCTGATTCCATTTTGTTGGTTAAAGCCTCGACGAAATACGAGCCACCCAAGGGATCCACAGTATTCGCGACCCCGGTTTCCTCGGCAATGATCTGTTGGGTTCGCAGAGCAATCAGGGCGGCTCTGTCTGTTGGCAAGGCGAGTGCTTCATCGTAAGCGTCAGTGTGCAACGATTGGGTACCGCCCAGCACTCCAGCCAGAGCTTGAATCGCCACTCGTACGATGTTGTTGAGCGGCTGTTGTACGGTGAGAGAAACACCGGCGGTTTGCGTGTGGAACCGTAACTTCATTGTTCGCTCATCCTTTGCGCCAAAGCGGTCGCGCATAACGCGCGCCCAAATACGCCGCGCGGCGCGGTACTTCGCAACCTCCTCAAAAAAATCGTTATGAGCGTTGAAGAAGAATGATATGCGCGGAACGAATTGCTCGAGGTCCAGTCCAGCGCGAAGGCCCCATTCGACGTACTCGATTCCATCGCGCAACGTAAATGCTAACTCTTGTAGCGCGGTCGCGCCGGCCTCGCGAATGTGATAGCCGCTCACCGAAATCGGGTTGTATCGGGGAACATGGTTCGTACAGAACTCGAATGTGTCGACCACCAACTTCATTGCGGAGCGAATTGGATAGATCCATTCTTTTTGCGCGATGTATTCTTTGAGGATGTCGTTCTGCAAAGTTCCAGAAATCTTTTTCCAGTCCGCGCCCTGCTTCTCGGCAACAACCAAATACATAGCGAGGAAAACGGAGGCTGGCGCGTTAATCGTTTGCGATACCGTAGCCTTTTCGAGCGGAATGCCGTCGAACAGAACTTCCATGTCCGCTAGCGACGAAACGGCGACGCCGCATTTTCCGACTTCCCCTTCGGAAAGCGGAGAATCTGCGTCGTAGCCCATCAAGGCCGGCAGGTCATAGGCGACCGAGAGACCTGTCTGACCTTCTTTCAAAAGGTACTTGAATCGCGAGTTCGTTTCTTCCGGTGTGCCAAAACCGGCGAACTGCCGCATTGTCCAAACCTTGCCCCGGTAACCATTAGCATGAATGCCACGGGTGTATGGAAACACGCCTGGTGCCGCGACGTCAGTTTCAAAATCGATGTCTGCGGTGTCGATTGGTGAGTAAAGCCGGTTGATTTCCTCGAGCGAGACAGTAACGAACCTCGCTTGGCGTTCACCATGAGGCCCCCGAGTAACTTCTTCCCGGCGTCGTGACTCAGGTTGAACCGATGAGGCGTCTGTTATCTCTTGCATAGATGACAATTTGTTGCAATGCCGCCGCCACGCTTCAGTAGAAACAAAGTCTTTCCTGAGAAGGATTCGATGTTAGTTGATGGCTCTTATGTGTGTCAATCGGATGGATTCGACGACGAACCATCAAGTCGTTATGATCCTAAGCACTTGATTTGCCGCCATACTTAGGTTCTTTGGAAAGGAGCGCGGCTGCGAAAAAGCTTGCAGCCGCGCAATTCGGAGGGAACCTAGAATACGTGGACCAAACAGCGGGGTCAAGCAGCGATATTAGCGGGCAAACGATAGCGTTCCCATATTTGAACGTTCTACTGACTCTGTTGGCACTACGATATCATTCGGTCTTACCATGCCCAGTCTCGATCGCGCAGCGGATTCGATCATGCTGGGATCGTTCGTCATTCGTCTGATCTCCATTCCTAACGACGCGTTGCCACGGCGCAGTACTTCAATTTCCGAAGCTGTTCGCTGGAACTGCAGGGTCGAAGACTGCAGCTCGCTTCTCATTCGACCAATGACCGTCGAGGCTGTTCCGAGAACGGCGAGAATTATCATTACAAGAATAAGCCAAGAGGGAATAGATGCTAACAAATTGCGGACGTGGACGGCGGCTAATTGAAGATTGGGTGCGGCAATTGCCGGGAATGCTTGCGCGGCGATTCGCTGGGTTACGCGTTGGTCTGCAAGCCAATGCTTATTGTCGATCATGGATTCACCTCCACCGTCTTCCGTTGTTTCGTGCCCTTGGCGATTCCGATGACCGGGGATGGTTCCGAATTGGGCCCGCTGCCGTAAAGAAGACTCCGATGTTCTGTATCTATTCTCTGGTACCTTCTTCTGCGTTGAGTACCTACTCGCATGGATGCCGACCTTCTGCGCATGGTCACGCGTGACTCTGATGTCCGTAATCTCCTCGCTGCGAACGTTCGCGCTTCGATCGACACATCTCGACCAATATTCGAAGCCGACGAGCGCGGCAAGACTCCCCCGGATCTGTTCTCACGCATTTCCGAGATTCTCCTGACTGGCAGGCGCTATCAAAACACTAGATAGGCGGCTCACGATAGCGTTGGGCGCAATATAAAGTGGTTGATCCATTTCAATCCCTTGCCCGTCAATGACTTAGCCAGCAAGTTGGCAGACTCTAGCACCCAAAGCGTGACCCTCGCAAGGCCATTCCTTTGCAACACTTCAGTTTGCTAACTTCAACGTCTACATGAGGTAAGGCGGGATTAAGCGCTTAAATGAGCGTACGCGTGGCGAACGGAAATGGAAAGCGGAGAAGTCGCTTCCCTCAAAGGGGGATCCAGAGCGTCGCACTGACGCATGGTTCCTAGGCTGTGACTACGTGATACGCCAAAGGCGCACAGCCCTACGTAGCAATTGGCACAATAGTGAGTTTCATTGCGATTGTTCTTCAAGTGGGCGCCTAGCGGCACGAGCATTGCCGGTTAACAGCCTCGTTTTGGGGTAAAGCCCTTCCGCAGAGGGATTAACATTCTGACTATGAAACCAATTAAGCATATCGAACGGGGCCTGGCTGGGGCAGCTGGCTGGCTCTTCAACTCTATTCAACTCGTTAACCGGTATAAGCCAAACCCCTCCTTCACGCCGAAGTGGTCGGACAAACCTTTGCTGAAGTCTTGGCAGAAGACTAAGCCGACCCTTGGTTGGCCGAGAACCACTGATTCGCTTTGTCCGAACTGCGTTATCGAAGCTCGCGAGTCGATTCTGCGGGGGGATCAAGAGGTGTCAGTTCTGGTTAACGAAAAGGTCGGAGAAATCAAGGCGCAAATAGTCGAACGTGACGGACAGATCTGGATGGATAAGGATTGCCCAATTCATGGACATTTCGAGGACATGATGGCAATCGACGCCAAGTTTCTGACACATATTGAGGCAATGTTCCCAGGGCGCGACATTCCCGCGCACAACGATGAGAAACTCCACAACCACGGGTCTAGCACAATTAAGTATGGTCGCGGTGCGGTACTTACGGTTGATTTAACAAACCGATGCAACATGATGTGCGACCCATGTTTCATGGACGCTAACCAAGTGGGATTCGTCCACGAATTGAGCATGGATGAAATAAAGGAGATTTTGGATAACGCCATTTCGATTAAGCCTCGCCGTCAGATGTCCGTGCAATTTTCGGGGGGCGAGCCAACAATCTCTCCGCACTTCATCGAAGCTATTCGATATTCGCGCAAGGTTGGTTATAACTCGGTGCAAGCGGCGACAAACGGGATTGAGTTCGCGAAGAGCAAAGAATTTTGCCATCAAGCGGCCGAGGCTGGCTTGCGCTATGTATATTTTCAGTTCGACGGCATCGGGAACGATGCTAACAGTCACCGACAGGTCGGAAATCTATTCGATGTGAAGCTGCGCGCGATCAATAACCTGCACGAGGCTGGTGTCGAGATCGTTTTGGTCACGACTTTGGTGAATGGCATCAACAACGACCAAGTTGGTTCGATTATCCGATTCGCGTTGGATAATCCGAAAAAGATTGCGTTTCTATCGTTTCAACCAGTCTCTTTCACCGGCCGGGATGAAGCAATTACTGCTGAGCGACGTCTGCAGCAGCGTTATACGCTGTCTCATCTCGCTCATGATGTGAAGAACCAGGTTGGTATCACTGAACCAACGCGGGATTGGTTCCCGCTTTCGTTGATGGGAGCCTTCGCAGACTTTGCGGATTTGGTTCATGGGCCGAACTCGGAATGGGGTCAGGTTTCCTGTGGATGCCATCCGAATTGTGGCGTTGGAACTGCCGTGATGATTGATAAGGAAACGAAGGAAATGAGTCCGGTACCAGCGTTTCTGGATATTCCGGGACTAGTTAGGGATATGCGGAAGATAACCGACGCCGCACGCGGAAAGTGGTCCTCGAATTTCATGATGGGCTTGGCTTTGTTGAAGCATTATCGGCCATACGCGGCACCATCGGAGTTCAATCTTTACGAACTTTTTAAGAAGTTCGACAAGTCATTCGGTCTGACGGGCAAAGACTACGGGAAGGTTAGTGGAGATCGAAGCGAAGAGGATATTAAGAGACGCCGGGCGGATCGGTGGAACTTCTTATTCATCGCCGGCATGTGGTTCCAGGATCTTTTCAACTATGACTTCCGCCGCACTGAGATGTGCATCATTCCTTACGGCACCCAGGAAGGCGAGATCAGTTTTTGCGCCTACAACACGGGGATTGGCTGGCGCAACATCATCGAGCACATGCACCAGAACGCGACCGTGGGTAAGTGGTACGAAGAGCATGGTCGGCATGAAATTTTTGCGGGTGGTAAAGAGGTTCAGTTGACTGATGCAACGCACAATCTCAAACTCAACGAAGTCGACCTGGCGCGACCTAATAAGCCGCATATGGAAGGACCCAAGACTGCGCACGAGGAAATGGTGGCGATGCGCAAGCTTTATCAGGAGATGGTGCTCAAGCAACAGGAGATCAAGTCTGACAACGGCGATAAGCCAGTGCAGATCCAGGGCCTGAGCCGCAAGAAGGACCTCGCAGTTGTTTCAGCATAGGAGTTTGAAGACTCTTTCGATGGACGCCCCGCGAATGGTGCGAACTATTCGCGGGGTTTTCCGCGCCCGCTTGACCGCGATACGCACCGACGTGTTAAATAGGAATTTCGGAAACGCAGAGCACTGATAACTGGAGAACGAAATGGCAGTTGTGACTATTAACCAGGGCGAATCGATTGAAAGCGCGTTGCGCCGCTTCAAGCGCAAGGTGATGACCGAAGAGATAATTAAGGACGCAAAGAAGCATGCCTTCTTCATGCCGCCAGGCCAGAAGGCTAAGCTCAAGTCCGCTTTGGCTCGCAAGCGCAACAAGAAGAAAGGCCGCCCACGGCCGCGCCCCACTAGCGCAAGATGATCTCAAACGTGGTGCCTCAGATCACGAAACTCACCAAGTTGTGTAAATGGCTAAAGTGAGGTTCGATCGAGACGTTTCAAAGCGGGGAGCGCACGTGTGTAAAAGCAACCTTAACGGAGCTTCAGAGATCAGCCCGATGAGCCAAGCGATGACGCGCATATTGTTAACCAATGACGATGGTATTCACTCTGAAGGCCTGATAACGGTCGAAAGGGTTCTACGCGAGATTGGCGATGTGTTTGTGGTCGCGCCTGCCGCAGAGATGAGCGGCGCTTCGCACAGTCTGACGCTCTCGCGACCGTTGCGTATTCGGCAGACTGATAGTCGCCACTGGACTGTCGACGGCACGCCCACCGACTGCGTAACGTTGGCCCTTCACAGAATTCTTCAAGAG
>DATGVD010000377.1:0-9064 GCA_035300785.1 Pyrinomonadaceae bacterium
AAGCTCGATACGCTCGAGACCTGCCGCGCCTACACTTCTAGTCATACGAGAGCCGATCGTCAGTGTCTTCCGGAAGAATGCCAGCGGCGCATTGCCACCAGCGACCATATCGCTTCAACCAACCCGAAGGGCCAGGCGCCCTGAATAAATCCATAAGCCGACGCCAGTCCGCAGGCCCCGGCAAACGCCAGGATGAACCACCGACTGCGTTGCTCCAGTGCATAGCAGACCAGCATCGCCGTAACTGAAAACAAGCCAAAGAACGTGAGCAGACTCAAAGCTTCACCTCGGCCAAATCTGCGCCACTGACCAGACGCTATGCTTTCTTCGGCGGTCCGCTCGCCCGGGCTCGCACCAAATTCTTAAGCTCGTCCATGAACTCCGAAACGTCTGCGAACTCGAGATAGACCGACGCAAAACGCACGTACGCAACCTTATCGAGCTCTTTCAAACGCCGCATGATCAATTCACCAATCTTAGTCGTGGGACGCTCGCGCTCCGGCGACTCCTGTACATATTTTTCGACGGCGTTCACGATGCTGTCCAGTTTCGCCGGCGGAATTGGCCGCTTCTCACACGCGCGCAAGAGTCCCGCCATTACCTTATTGCGGTCGAATGCCTCCCGGCTTTCGTCTTTCTTAGTCACCATGTACGCAATGTGATCGATTCGTTCGTAAGACGTAAAGCGCCGCTCGCACTTCAAGCATTCTCGCCGACGGCGAATCGCGTCGCCTTCGCGCGACTCGCGTGAATCAACTACTTTGTCTTCAAGAAAACCGCAGAAGGGACACTTCATAAGATCTGATCCTCTCTCGCTTTGTTAGCCGATGGTCTTTTCGCCAGGGCGCTCTTCAAGCCAGCGCCACCTTTTCGTCTTCCACCGCGTGCTCAACCGCGGTTGCCGAAGTGAGACTTCGCAGGCGCGCCAGATTCACGTCACCGCGCAGAAAGTAGAACAACCCAAACAGAGCGGCCGGGCCGAAATCAACCAGGTGCAAAACGATCGCCACCGCGGCCGCCTGGTCGCGCCCGACTCCGAGCAGCACCAGGGCTGCTCCTGTAGCCGCATGAAACGCTCCGGCTGCGCCGCCGGGAGTGGGAATCGCCGACCCCACCATCGAAAACCCCAGCACGAATAGAATCTGCGACATGCCGAATCGCAATCCGAACGCCCGGCACACAAGTAGGTTTGCGACCGCGACCGAAAACCAAAGCATAAGCGACCAGCTAATGCTAATCGCCGACTGGCGCACGTTCGACAAGACGCTCAGAGCCGTCGCCAGTTGCTCGAGCGTACTCAAGAGCGCGCGCTTGGCTCTGATCTTGAATGGCGATCCGGCGCTGATTTTCTGATCGAGCCATTTGATTACCGCCGGCGAGCGCCATCTGAACCAAATCAACACCGCGATCCCCAAAACCAGAAGGCCGAGGAACACCAGACCCGCCCGGCCCAAACCTGACGCCGCCTCCGGCGTTGGTTTAAACCACAACAAGTTGACCGCGAAGAACAAGACGACAGTCATGCTGTCGTACAGGCGCTCGACCATGATCGTGACAAAAGCCGCCGCCGGTCTGACGCGCTTATCGCGCATCGCCAGAACGACCGGTCTCACAACCTCACCGGCACGGCCGATCGTTAACACGGCGCCGAATCCAACCGTCGTGGCGATCCAAACTTCGCGCAGGCTGGCCTTCGTCAAAGGCGCCAGAAATGCGCGCCAGCGGATTGCCCGCCACAAATAACCCAGCAGAATAACTCCGCAGGCCAGAATGATTAGACGCCAGTCTGACTTCTGTACCGCGAGCTTGACTTGTCCCCAGTCGAGTCGCCGGCCAAACCACCAAATAATCCCAACCGCCAGGATCAGCAGCGCCGCAAACTCGAGATATTTTCGATACTTTCCCAAGGCTCTTCGATAAAGAACGGCGCGGGCAAGCTTGACGAACTAGAACAGCGACCACAAGATATGGGGTGGCGCAGCAAGGCTACAACAGTTTCCTGTTGCCGCGCAAGAACGCGGTCAGGAGCCCGCCTGCAAGGCAGGGTTACGAAGCATTTGAAGACTGGCGTTGACGGAACTTTGCTTCCCGGCTACTCGTAAGACGCTCGTGTTGGGCGGCTAACGCAGGCCCTTAGAGCAACAGCACGAGCGAAATCGGAGATGCCACAAGTGGGAGCCGCGAAAAGCTTGGCAACCAACGAAGGGGCCGAATTGGTCAGAAGGTGCCGCGCGGGCGATGGTGCGGCCTGGGAAGAGATTGTCCAAACCTATACCCGAAGGATTTACAACCTCGCTTACCGCTTCACCTCCCGAGCCGACGCTGCCGAAGACCTGACCCAGGAAGTCTTCATTCGCGTCTATCGTTCGCTCAACCAATACGACCCGAGGCAGGGTGACTTGCAAAACTGGTTGATGCGTTTGGCGCGCAACCTGGTGATCGACGATTACCGCAAACGACAGCGGGCGCCGCAAGACACCGCCGCGGACGATCTTGAGGACCACAAATATCACCTGCGGGCGGCGGGTTCCTCGGTGCAGAGAGAGATGGAACGCCACGAACTGGGAGCGCAAGTCCAGGCCGGAATCGACAAGCTTTCGGCGGATCTGCGCACCTGCGTCATCCTTCGCGACATTGAAGAACTGAGTTATCACGAGATTGTCGACCTGCTTAAGATCCCCGAAGGCACGGTCAAGTCGAGGATCAATCGCGGTCGCATTGAACTTGCGAAGACTCTTCGTCGTATGCGAGTAGTGGAGGCCTAATAGCAGTAGGCAAAAGGGGCAGTAGCCCGACCGTGAGGGAGGGCTCAGAAAACAGAACCAGATGCTTTGCCACGAATTTGAAGATCAACTGACAGATTATCTCGACGGCACGCTCGAGGTGCACGCGAACCAGGAATTCGCCGAACACGCGATGCGCTGCCCAGTCTGTCACGATCTGCTGGGTGAGGTGAAGAACACGCTGCAGGCCTGCTCCTCTTCCGAAGCTCCGCGGGCTGGCGCTGAACTTGAAGCTCGCATTCTCATCAGGACGATGCCGCAAACGGCGATCAGTTGCGCGGATTTCGAAGAACATCTGACCGATTATCTCGATGGATTCCTGCTGGCGCCGCTTTATCACCGGTGGGAGCGGCATGCCGCGTTGTGCGCGGATTGCAGCGAATTGCCGGGCGCGGTCGTCCGTTCAATTGGCGCTTGCTATACATACATTCAGGAAGAATTGCCGGTACCGGCTGGTCTCGAGGCCCGCATCCTGCAAAGCACAATCGGAAATGTGCTGCCGCAACAAGTCCGCGCGCCGGTAACGTCCCGCTTGATTGAATGGCTGCGGGGCGCGCTGGATCCAATCGTCTCGCCGCAACTTGCCACTGTGGCCACGATGTTATTGGTGTCGGTGTTTGTCCTAACGAATACCGTTTCGACTGACGGTTCCGTCGGCGGAATTTATAGCGCCAGTTTGCAACTGGCCGAGCGGACGGCCGGCAGTGCGACGAAGAGTTCTGCCAACGGAGCGAAGCAACTGGCAAACGGCGTCAACGATCTGATGACCGGAGACGAAAATTCAGGAAAAGGAAATGATGCGAACCAGAATCAGAATTCGGCAAATCAGAACAGCGCGCCGCAGGGCTCGCAGAGCAAGCCAAAAAGTCAGAGTCCACAGCCGAAGGGTCGCTGAGGTTAACTTGAGACTTGGGAGCTGAGACTTAGTAAATGAATTGCGCTTATCACGCTCAGAACCCGGCAGTCGTGCAATGTAATCAGTGCGCGCGGCCTTTGTGTCCCGCATGCGACCATCGGATTCGCGGATTTCCCTTCTGCCAGGACTGTATCGTAGCCGGCGTCGAGATGCTGCGCTATCAACAATCGCGCTCGCCCGACGCGAACGTTATCCGCCGCAAGACGTCGCCGTTCGTCGCCACCCTGTTATCGTGTTTCGTTCCCGGTCTGGGCGCGGCTTACAACGGACAGACATCCAAGGCCCTGGTCCACTTTGCAATCTTTGCCAGCTTTTTCCAGATGGCCGTGGTTACAGACGGCGTGACGTTCTTCGTTCTGGGCGTAGTCGGCACCTGGCTGTTCGCGGCCGTCGATGCGTGCCGCACGGCGCAGCTGATGCGCGCCGGTCTGGCGCCAGACGCCGAAGAAGACGCCATCGCGCGCCAACTCTACGGCAATCCGGTCGCCTGGGGAGTGATTCTCGTGGCCCTGGGGTTACTGTTCCTGTCGCACACCTTGCTCGCGATACAGTTTCCGGTGCGCAAGATGTTGCCCGTGGCGCTGGTCGCCCTCGGCGCCTATATTCTGTTCGATTATCTAAAGCGGCGGCGCCGCCGCGAAGAAATGCGCGCTTTCGATACCGGCACTCCGCCGCCTTCGGTGGTAGCGAGCTGGCCCGCAACCTCGGCGCGATTCGGAACCGGCGAGTTCCCAACGCACGTGCGCCAACGTCAGATTGGCTCGGCGCGTTTTAAGTAGTTTGGAGCGCACGCATCCGTGCGTGCGGTTCGTTGGCATCTCGCCGGCATTGAATGGCAGATCAGTTTTGCTGCTTACTGCCCACTGCTTACTGCCTACTGTTTTTCGAGAGGTCTTATGGCATTCCTATTCGCATTCGCTCGCGGCGGCGCCGTTCTCGGGCTCATTCTTCTGGTCGTGGCGCTGCTCAAACAATTAATAGTCATGGTCGGCTTCCTTTTGGCGCTCATCAAGTTCGCCATCGTGATTGTTTTTGTGGCGGTGTTCGTAATGATCGCGCTCGCCATCTTCCGTGACCGCTCGCGCCGCAAGCACGAAGCCGAAGAATTGTGACGAACGAACTCTCCGCGGCCGAACCATTTAGTAAATCCTCAGCAAATCCTGTCAGGTTTTCCGCTTCTCAGCGTTTGCCTTCCCCCTTCCTGGTGTGATAGGGTGCGCGGTCTAGCAGCATCCAGGATCCAAATCTGAATTGGGTGCAACGATGCAACCCGGCGATTCAGAGAGATATCAGTTGCTAGTCTTCAAGCAGGGTTCCAGAGATCTTCCAGCAGGTTCTTAGTTTAAGGACTCGCATTATTTGGCTTTCAGTCGCCTACCTCGGCGTCTGTTACTTTCGCGGTCGTTCATGCGGCCCCGTTTTACAAACGCGCATGGATTGGCCAACAGGAGCAGAATGATGACCCGAGACGACCGTTTTTACGCGTTTATTGTTTCCCGCACTTCACGTTCCCGAGCCCATATCCGTCGCATCCGCATACATAAACGTTGGCTGAAAGTCTCGGCCGTCGGGTTGTTCGCATTAGCATGCGGATTGGTATACGGCTTTTATGGATTGACTCAACAAGCCGCGCATCTGCGTATCGAACATGAGAACTCTCGCCTGCGGGCCGAGAACGATAAGCAGCGGCAGGCGCTGCAAAACCTGAACAATCGCGTTGACGCTGTCGAAGACACTTCGCGCAAGCTGGCTGAAGAGTCGGGCGTTCAGAAAGAGACGCCGAAAGTGCATGGCCAGGGCGGTCCCGCGCACCCGGTTGACAGCGCCGCAGCCCTGGCAGCGTTGGAGTCAAAGACTGCGAAACTCGAGCGCGATCTGCGCAATTATGAGGATTTTCTGCGCCGGCACGGTTTGGCACCGTCAATGCCCTCAATTTGGCCGGTGGTTGGAAAGCTTGAAAGCGGCCTCGGTGGACGGCGAAATCCGTTCGGCGGCCGTCGTTACGAGTACCACGAGGGTCAGGATATCGATGCGGCTTACGGCGCTCCGGTTCAGGTCGCCGCCGCGGGCAAAGTTACCATCGCGGGAAGGCAACGCGGTTACGGCAACGTAGTCTATGTCGATCATGGCAATGGATTGTCAACGCGTTATGGCCACCTGTCGAAGATCGAAGTTCGCGTTGGCGACCCGGTAACGCGCGGGCAAACTATCGGACTGGTCGGCTCGACCGGCCGTTCGACGGGGCCGCACCTGCATTACGAAGTGCGTCTCAACAACCAACCCGTGAATCCAAAGCAGTACTTGCCGGGTGCAGAGAACTGAAACGGATCCAAGCACTGAAGCATTAATTCAAAGCCCTTCGCTTAGTTATCGCGAGGGGCTTCTGCTAACATCCCTTCGCCGGTTCGATCTCGTCCAACAACAAAGGAAGTGTCCATGACCTTGAAGTATTCGCCCGCCACCGTTGTGTTGCTCACCGTCGTGATCTTTGTCAGTCTGGTTCCCATGTCCGTCCTGGGCGACGAAGGCATGTTCCTTCCGGATACGCTCAGTCAGCTTCCGCTAAAAAAACTGCAGCAACGCGGACTGAAGATTCCAATCACCGACATTTATAATCCGAACGGTCCCAGCATCAAGGACGCCGTAGTGATCGTTGACGGCGGCACGGGCGAATTTCTTTCGTCTGAAGGTTTGATGCTGACGAATCATCACGTCGCTTTCGACGCGCTGGTCGCGGCTTCTGACCAATCGAAGGACTACGCCACCAACGGTTATCTTGCCCACAATCGCGGTGAAGAATTGCCGGCGAAGGATTACACCGTTCAGATCACACAGGAACTAAAAGACGTCACCGCGGACGTGCTGAGTGGAGTTACGGACACTATATCGCCGCCAGACCGCGCGGCCGCGATCCAAAACAAGACGCGCTCGTTGGTGGCGGCGAATGCCAGACCCGCCGAGGGCATCACCGCAAACGTGCTCCCGCTGAACGAGGGACTGTCGTACTACCTGTTCACTTATCTCACGCTACGTGACGTCCGCATTGTCTATGCGCCGCCCAAGAACATCGGTTTTTTCGGAGGCGATCCAGACAACTTCGAGTGGCCGCGCCACGATGGCGATTTCACTTTCATGCGCGCCTATGTCGGACGGGACGGGAAGCCGGCCGAGTACGGTGCGGGCAACGTCCCCTACCAGCCGAAGAAGTTCCTGTCGATTTCGATAGGCGGGGTCAAGGAAAATGATTTCGTCATGGTCATGGGGTATCCGGGTACGACGCGGCGCTATCGAGAAAGCTATTCCGTTGCTTACAACCAGGACGTGGCGATGCCATTCCAGATCGACGTCTTCAACAAGCAGATCGAAGAATTGCAGAACGCCGGGAAGAACGACCCCGACCTTCAGCTCAAACTCCAGAGCAGAATCTTCGAGATCGCGAACACATTGAAGGACCTCGAAGGTTCAGTCGTCGCCATGCGGCGCTTCGGAGTCGTCGATCAAAAGCGGTCGGAAGAAACAGCTTTCACGCGCTGGATCAGTGCGGATCCCAACCGCCAGAAGAAGTATGGTGAAGTACTGCCGTCGCTGCAGAAGGCCTACAATGAATTGACTCAAACCGCCCAGCGCGATCTGATAGTTCAGCAAGTGGCTCAGCTAAGCGATCTGTTTCAAGTTCTTTCACTCGTCAATCGGGTCGCAGCCGATAAACAGAAACCGCAAGCCGAGCGAAATGCGACCCTGGCGATGACCGCTATACGCGCGCGTGGCGCCCTGCCGGAGATTCTGGCGGATCGGAACGCCGCGTCAGAGAGATCGTTGCTCGCTTTCTTCCTGCGCAAGGCCGCGGGTCTTCCGGCCGGTCAAAAACTCGACGCCGCTGAGAAGCTGTTCGGAAACCTACAGGGCGAGGCACGCGTGCGCGCCGAGGAAGATTTCGCGCGCGCGTTCGCGGAAAGCAAGAATCTGGCAACCGCAGAATCAGTCTCCGGACTGTTTGAGAAGACGCCGGCACAACTCAAGGAACTGAAAGAGCCGGTGATCGACTTTGCCGGCGAGGTGGGCGACCTCGCGGCGCAAATCGGAACGCGCCAGCGCTCGTTTAATGTAACCGTCACGCGTTGGCGGCCGCTGCTGGTTCAGGGTATGAGCGAGATGCACGCTAACAATGCGGGGTCCCCGCGCGGGCAGCCCGCGTGGGGTGCGAATTCTTACCCGGATGCGAACCGCACCTTGCGATTCACCTATGGCGATGTGAAGGGCTATGTCCCACACGACGCGGCGATTTATCAGCCGTTTACGAATCTTTCGGGAGTGATTGAGAAAGACACCGGCCGCGAACCGTTTGACGTGCCGGCGAAACTCAAACAGCTTTATCGCGCGCGCGACTTTGGTCCGTACGCGACGCCTGACGGACAGAACGTGCCGGTAAACTTTCTTTCAACCACCGACATCATCGGCGGCAATTCGGGTTCACCGATCATGAACGGCCGCGGCGAACAGGTCGGCATTATCTTCGACGGCAACTACGAAGGACTGGGCAACGAATTCTTTTACAATGATGCAAAGGGCCGCGCGATTGCTGTCGATATTCGCTATGTGTTGTTCATCGCTGACAAGTTCGGAGGCGCAGGCTACCTTCTAAAAGAGCTGGACATCAAGAACGCGCCAGCCGCTCTGCGCCGCGCTGCGTGATTACCAGAGTAATCAAAATCTAAATCAAACTTACTCAACCCTGGAGGAGAGAACCCTTGAAGAAGCTAACTATCAGTTTGTGCCTGGCGTTTGCAGCCATGTCAATGATCTTGGGCCAAGCGTCTGCGAAACGCGTTGGCTCGCCAACCATTTCACCGGCTCAGGAGAACCGGATCTTTAGCCATTCGGAGGCCGGCGTTCAATTTGAGCTGCCAAAGGGCTGGAAAGCAAAACCTGACGGTGAAGTTATTACTGTCTCAACTGCGGACGATAGTCTGCAGATGGTTTTTTGGGTCCCGGATGAGAACACTTTCGATGCGGCGGTAAAAGACCTGGACAAGGAACTGAGCAAGACAATCAAGAACATCAAGACTACGGACAAGGGTACCTCGGACAAACACAATGGCATGCCGCATTACAGCCAGGGCGGGACCGGCGACGTCAACGGTGCCACCATTGAGTGGAGCGTTGACGTGCTCGCAGCCAGGAAGGTGGTCCTAATCTTAACCTTCGCCGCACCCGGAATCGCGGAAAAACATGCCGATGAGGCGGTCCAGTTCATCAGCAGTATTAAGAAGATCGACTGAACTCTGATAGTTGGCGGCTTGCGCAACCCAGGCTAACCCGATCGCGGATTTGCAGATCTACCATTTATCTGGAGGATACCAACTTG
>DATGVD010000378.1:0-4587 GCA_035300785.1 Pyrinomonadaceae bacterium
CGTCTCATAGATAAGATACTGCGCGGACTGCGGCGATGACTTCAGCCACGTCCGGAATCGCCAACTGCTCGAGGTTCTTTGCGTACGGCATCGGGACGTACGCGGCCGACACACGCTTCACGGGCGCGTCCAGATAATCAAACGCGCGCTCGTTGATCTCGGCGCTGATTTCCGCGCCGACGCCACAGAAAGCATGCGACTCTTCGGCCACTACCACGCGGTTCGTTTTCTTGACTGACGCGACAATCGCGTCGATGTCCAGGGGCCGAATCGTGCGCGGATCGATCACCTCGCACGATACGCCGGCTTTCTCGAGTTCCGCAGCCGCTTTCAGTGCCGCGGGAACCATCAAAGACCGCGCGACGATCGTCGCATCCGTGCCTGCGCGCTTTACCTCGGCGACGCCGAGGGGAATCGTGAAGTCCTCATCCTCGGGAACTTCGCCCTTCATTCCGTACATGCGCTCCTGCTCAATGAAGATTACCGGGTCGTCATCGCGAATCGCGCTCTTCAAGAGTCCTTTCGCGTCCGCGGGCGTCGAAGGCATGACGACTTTCAGGCCGGGACAGTACGCGTACCATGATTCGAGCGCCTGCGAATGCTGCGATGAAACCTGATAGGCCGAGCCGCCTGGTCCGCGAAAGACGATCGGAATGTTGAATTGGCCGCCCGACATGTAAAGCATCTTGGCCGCGGAGTTAATAATTTGATCGGTCGCCAGAATCGAAAAGTTGAACGTCATGAACTCAACAATCGGACGCAGGCCGGCCATCGCGGCGCCGACACCCAAACCGGCGAATCCCAGCTCGGTAATTGGCGTGTCGATGACTCGCTTCGGCCCAAACGCCTCCAGCAATCCGCGCGTTACCTTGTACGCGCCCTGATACTCGGCGACTTCCTCACCCATGAGGAACACGTCTCCGTCGCGGGCCAACTCTTCGCGCAAGGCCTGGTTCAGCGCATCGCGCATGGTCATTACTGCCATCAGTCAATCCTCGAATCGAGAAAGCTCACGGATTTGCGTAAACGTTCGTGTACAACTCTTTCGGATCTGGCTCAGGACTCTTTTCAGCAAAGCGCACAGCTTGCTCAATCTGCTCTTTGATCGCCGCTTCCATATCGGACAGGTCGCGATCAGTTAGCACTTTGTTTTCCTTGAGCGTGGCCGTGAAAAGCTTGATCGGATCGCGCTCCTGATATTTCTCAATTTCGGCGCGCGTGCGATAGTTGCCGGGGTCGGACATCGAATGACCCATGTAGCGATAGGTGCGCGCCTCGAGCAGTGTCGGCAGCGATTCCTTGCGGGCGCGCTCGACCGCGCGCTGCGTCGCGCGCCGCATCGCCATCACGTCCATTCCGTCCACAAACTCTGAAGCCAATTCATAGGCCGCAGCTTTATCCGCCACGTTGTGCGACGACATGGCCCGCTCCAGCGAAGTTCCCATGCCGTACTTGTTGTTCTCGCAGATGTAGATGCAGGGCAGCTTCCACAATTGCGCCAGATTCAGCGACTCGTGAAAGGCCCCCTGGTTGACAGCTGCCTCGCCAAAGAAGCAGAGCGTCACTTGATCGGTCCCTCTGTATTTCGACGCAAAGGCCACGCCCGTAGCCAACGGGATCTGCCCGCCAACGATCGCGTGACCGCCAAGGAAATTGACGCTCTTGTCGAACAAGTGCATCGAACCGCCTTTGCCGCGCGAACAGCCGCCCGACTTACCGAACAGCTCCGCCATCACGGCGTCGGCAGAAATGCCCTTTGCGAGAGCTTGTCCGTGCTCGCGATAGCTGGTGATTACGTAGTCATCGCGGCGCACCGCGGAGATGGCGCCGACCCCAACTGCCTCCTGGCCGATGTACAAATGACAGAAGCCGCCGATTTTGCCGAGGCTATAGGATTCCGCAGACTTCTCTTCGAAGCGCCGAATCAGCAACATTTGATGAAGGAGATCAACGAGCGTTTGGCGATCTTCCTGAAGGTCCTCGGATTGTGGACCTCGCGGTCCGGGAGCTTTGTCAGTCCGGTCCTTGGGGCCATCGATCACGCCGGCCGCACCGGCGCTCATCCTTTGTCTGCGATCCGTTGTCTGGCTGCTCATCGAGAAACGCTTCGCTCTCCTAATGAATCGGCCAGCTTATCGCTGGCCTGTAAACAGTGGCTTCGGTTAACTCGGGCGATTATACGCGAGACGCGTGGTGGGACAAAACCGCAAAAGAAAAGCACGCCAGACTAAAGCCAGGCGCGCCCTCGAAGATTGGTTGGAACCGATCTTAGGTGTAGTGGTCAATTCCCGCCGGCGTGGGCATCGTTGACAGGCTCAGAAGGTTCTTGCGCGTATGCTTATCGCGTTGCATGTTGCGCGCCGCGGTGGTTAGGAGTTCCTCGGTTGTCTCGCCGTTCAACGGGAAGCAGGCAACTCCGATGCTGATCGAAACCTGTACATTCTTGCCCGTCCTCACGGCAAACTTGTGGTCCGAAACCGCCTGGCGAATTCTTTCTCCGACCATTTCGGACATTGTCTGAGAGGCCATGGGCATGATTGCCACGAATTCGTCACCCGCGTAGCGGCAAAGAATGTCCATTTGGCGCAACTCTTTGCGAATGACCCCAGCCACGCTGGCCAGCAGGCGATCGCCGATGGCGTGTCCCCATTGATCGTTAATCTTCTTGAAGTCGTCGACGTCCATGCTGATCAAAGCCAGGGATTCACGACCCAGGCGTTGGCACTCGGCCAGTCTTTGCTCGAGCATCATGTAGAAGCCGCGGGCGTTCGGCAACTCGGTCAGCTGATCCGTGAGCGCGCTTTCCTTTGTCTTTTCGAACGTGATTGCGTTGTTCAGCGCCGAGGCCGCATGCTGCGCAACCGACTCCAGCAGGCGCACATGCTCAGTGGTGTAAGAGGTGCGGCCCTTTGAGTAAAGCGTAATCGCTCCAAAGGCCCCGTCCTCTCGGATCAGCGGCGAAACCAGGACACCGCGATAATTAAGTGAAATGTCTTCCGGCAGCCCCGCGAGGTCAAGTTCCGGCGACGAGTTACACATTGAGCGAGCGTTCGCGATCACCCAACCGGTGATGCCGTCGCCGACGCTGATCCGGCGCCGGGCAAAAAGGTCTGCATGATCGCCAACGACGTGAATCGCGATAGCCTTGCCAAGCCGATCGTCGACAATAAAAATTATGCAGGTGTCAAACGGCACAATCGCTCGCAACTTGTTCGAGACGAGGGTGACCGTATCATTCATGTTTAAAGATGAGCCGATGGTCTGCGCGATCTCGTGGAGTGCAAACACTTCCCGCTGTGCCTGGCTGATCGAGCGGAATCCTGTGCTGCCGTCCGGGGCGCCGAGAACGTCTGAAGCCAAACCAGCATCCGGCCGGGCGTTATTAGTAATGAGGTCGATATTCTCGGAAGGAACTTGCTCCCCAATGTCTTGCTGGTCGATCAGGGCGTCGAATTCGATGACGTGCTTGGTGAACAGATCGACAAGTCTGGGGTCGAATGACGACGCGGCCATTTTTTGTAGCAACGCCAGAGAATCCTCGCGCTTCATGCCTTTGCGGTAAGGGCGATCGCAGCGGGTCGCATCATAAAAGTCGACGACCGAAATAATGCGCGCCACCAGTGGGATTTGCTCAGCCCGAAGCCCTTTCGGATAGCCACTGCCGTCCCATTTCTCGTGGTGGTATCGAACGATGTCTTCCACGGGATAGGGAAAGTTGACGCGCTTGAGAATATCGCCACCGACGGTCGGATGGATCTTCATCTTGGCGAACTCGGATTCGGTGAGCTTGCCCGGCTTGTTAAGAATGTATTCCGGCACGGCGAGCTTGCCGATATCGTGCAAGAGAGCGCCGGCGACCAGGGCGCGCAGCTCAGACTCGCTGATATTCAAGCGCTTACCCATTTCCGTGGCGTAGATCTGCGTCCGACGCACGTGGCCGTGGGTGGTCTGGTCTTTGGCGTCAATGGCAATCGCCAGCGACTCGATCGTATTCATGTGCAGATCGGCGATCTCTTCGACATAGCGAACTCTTTCTGCCTGGGCGCGGGTCACTTCGCTGAGGCGCTTTTCGTTGAAACGATACAAGAGGTGGACCAACGCCACAATCAAAATGCCGACAAAGAAGAATGGCACGCCGGCGCCGTGGATGGCCGCATAAAACATGGCCGCTGCGGTCACGTTCGCAACCTGCGTGATTAGCGTCCAAACCAAACTCTCACGCGAGACGACGGCCCGGGCCTTGCCTGAGAAGAATGAATTGAAGGCCACGGTGCCAAATGTGCTTAGCGCATATTGAATGAAGCCGAATACGCAGAGCGGAAAGAGAAGCAGGTCAAGAACCAGTCCGCGTTGGTTTGCATCGAGCACGCCACCCGCGAGGAACACGACCATTGACCGGTACGCCAAAGCAGCCGCGAAAGTGGAGATTACTGAGGTGCCAACGGCGAACAGGGAGGGCCAGCGCTCAACGAAGTAAACCGTCGAGACCAAACCCACCAGAGCTGCGAGTACGATCGGCGGTCCCAGGTTGTTCGCAGGCGCGAGCGCGTACATCATCACAGCAAGAAAGATGAAAGCGTCGGCAAC
>DATGVD010000379.1:0-2719 GCA_035300785.1 Pyrinomonadaceae bacterium
ATTAGACGGCGATTCCGGCCTGCGCGGAAACAAGCATGATAAGGGGCGGTTTGAGGGGTGTCAAGGAATGGGCTGGCGACGCACAGTTAGTGTGTTGCCGTCTCAAATTGTGTCGATGCGCTCGTTGGTATATCGCCACTCAGCCGGAATTTTTGAGATAGGGAGTTTGCAGTCTTCGCCCTTTACCGCCATCAAGTCATAAGTGTAGCCGACAAAACCTTAATTGCCACATCGCGATTCAGCTTCTCATCGCGCGCGCGATACACTTCACCCATTCCACCCGCGCCGAGTTTGGAGCGGATTTCGTAGCGGCCGAGTTTTGTGCCGGCGGCAATGTTCATCTCGGTGGCACAAGCTCTCAGCTTGCGTTACTGCGGCAGTCCCATGCGCCGCAGCAGGTCGGTGTAGCGTGGGTCGCTGCGGAGCGACTCGTAGGGTACATACCATCTGACTCTCGGCAATAGACCACTGCGAGCCTGAAAGTCCTTTTCCAGCCATGCAAAAGCCTGGTCCTTATCGCCCAGGCCGGCGTAAACGGCAGCGAGGTCCTGGCCGACCGCCTCATGCCTTCCATACTTTTCCTCGAGCTCTTTGAGAATCGCCAACGCTTCGACACGTCTTCCGGACACTGCGTAACCGTACCCCAGGGCGCCAGGTACTGAACGGTCCCTTTCAGGTAAATCAACCGCTTTCCGCAGCTCCGCGTTTGCGTCCGCGTAATTGCCCTGTTTGAGATACGCAAAACCCAGATACATATGTCCTCTCGGATAACGCGGATCGAGCTCAATGATTTTACGGGCTTCAACGATAGCTGAATTAACATCGCCGCGAGCGAGATAAGTTTGCGAAACGTTTTGGCTGATAGCAAGGGAAAGAGGATCGAGCTCCTGGGCGCGCTTCGCCTCTATTAGTGCTTCGTCAAATCGTCCCGCATCAAGAAGCAAGATGCCATGCCAGTGATGTGCCGTCGGATAATTTGGGTTTAACTTAAGTGCGCGTTTGAATTCTTCCTCAGCCTTTTCCCATTGCCACAGCTCCTCATAGGCGTACCCCAACGAGGTGTGGGCTTCAGCCAGCGAATTATCGAGTTGGAGAGCACGCTCGGCGAAGGCTTTGGCCTTCGGTGAAGTCTCGCTGGCAGGAGTACCGGCGTAGAACTCCAACAGCGAGTAACAATCAGCCAGTCCCACATATGCCAGGGCGTAATTCGGATCTTTGTCGGCGGCCAATTGAAATTGCTCGATGGCTTTCCTAAGGTTGTCCGGGGTCCGTTTGTTCCAGTAATACCGGCCTTTCAAATAGAAAGCATATGCATCCGGATTGCTGGTATCGCGTCTGGTCAACTGGCGCTGATCTTCACCGCTCAGCTTCGTCCGCAGCCGTTCGGAAATTTCGCGCGAGATCTCCTGCTGCACAGCGAGCGCGTCAGCAAGCTTGCGGTTGTACTGCTCGCCCCAAAGCTGCTTATTATCGCGCACGTCCAGCAACTCCGCGCTAACCATCAGATTGTCGCCGCGTTGCAGCATCCGGCCGGTCAAGACAGCGCGCACGCCCAAGTCGCGAGCGGCCTTCAACGGATCGATGTCTTTCCCTTTGTACTGAAAGACGGAGCTGCGCGGGCTGACGCGCAAACTTGGTAGCTGCGTCAGACTGTTGATGATGCTTTCGGTCAAACCATCGGAAAGATACTCGGTGTCAGGGTCGCGATTCTGGTTGACGAACGGCAACACGGCGATCGAGTCGATTGCAACTTCGGTATTGCGCGCATGCAGATAGGCGGCGAGCCCAGCGATAGCGGCGGCAATCGCGACCAAAACTACTGCGGCGGCAAGCTTGTGTCGCTGCAACCGTGTGATCAGATATTCAGCGCTCGGGGTCGGATGGAATTTGCTGGCTTCGCTTGTTGACACCGCCAACTGATCGATAGTTGCGCCAGATTGTGTGACACTCGACGTCGCGGGTGACAGGCGTGGAGCCGAGCGTTCCAGTTTGGCTGTGAATTCCAGTTCTTGCTTGAGCGCCTTAAGATCGAGCAACAGATCCTTGGTCGTTTGGTACCGCTCATCACGGCGCTTGCGCAGAGCTTTGGCGACGATCCGCTCCAACTCAGCCGGCACTTCCCGCGCAAAGCGAGCCAAAGGCAGCGGCTCTTTGTCGTTCAGAATAGACGCCAGGATTTCGTTTGAGTTCGAGCCTTCAAACGGTAGCCGTCCCGCGACCATCTCGTAAATCAAAACACCGAGGCTGAAGATGTCCGTCCGCGCATCTACTTGCAGACCGCGCGCCTGTTCCAGCGACATGTAGATGGCAGTGCCCATCACCACGCCGGGGGTCGTCCTGATGATCGGTCTGGTCGGGGACTCGGACTCGGCCGGCCCGAACCCCGCAAGGTGCTCCGTCAGCTTGGCGAGACCGAAGTCCAGGACCTTCACGTAGCCGTCCGTGCGCAGCATGACGTTTTCAGGCTTGACGTCGCGGTGGACGATGCCGGCGGCGTGTGCGGCGACGAGCGCGTCGGCGACTTGCGCCGCCACGTCGAGCGCTTCGCGCACGCCGAAGGGGGCGCGCGTCAGCCGCTCGCGCAGCGTCTCGCCCTCGACGTATTCGGTGACGATGAACTCCGTGCCGTCCACCTGCCCGACCTCGTGGACGGTGAGGATGTTCGGATGATTGAGGGCCGAGGCGGCGCGCGCCTCCTGCCGGAAGCGCTGCACCTGAT
>DATGVD010000380.1:0-3510 GCA_035300785.1 Pyrinomonadaceae bacterium
TATTAGAGGCGAAGACTCAAAAATATCTTTCAACTCAAACAGGACACCATTGTTCGTATAATTAGTGGATGGCCACTATGAAAAAGCGAGCGCAAAAAACTGAACGCGAAATTGATGAGCTAGTAATCGCAGACGCTGGTGACGATTCGGCTTGGGGAAAGTCGGTGCGAGTCCGTCAGTCAAAGAGTTCGGCTGTGTCAATTCCGGCGGAGGTCGCTTCGCGTGCAGCATTCTTCGCTCGTTTGCACCGAGCGTCGAGCGTTGACGATTGGATCAAGAAAATCGTCAACGAACGTTTAGATCTAGAAGAATCGGCGTTCGCGGAAGCAAAGCGAGATTTGGTTTCTCAATGAGTTGGCGAAGGCCTTACTCAAACTCTCCGTCATCCTCAGGCTCGACGATCTCTTGCGCGACCAATTCACTCCAGGCTTTCATCACTTCTTCGCGTACTTTCATCGAGCTCAGCGCTTCGCTGACCGCGCCTTGCTCTTTTTTTAATTCTGGGAACGTCAAGAGCAACATCGCCAGATCGCGCCAGTCCGTTCCGGCCTTTGGTTGACCACGTCGGGCGTGATACGAGATCACCTTATGAGCAATGAGTTCCGGCGGAGACATGACCAAAACGTCTTCGATTCGTTCTGCATGCGGGAGGGATTCGGCTGCGCGCAAATCCACCAGGTGACGATTGCGGGCTTTCTGAATTTGAAACAGCCGATAGGCCTTCCCGGCGCCGATCACCCACATGCGCACCGCGATGTGAAAGCGCTCGCTCAGATGTTCGCGCAGCTCTTCAGCGAGTTCGGTCGCGCGCGTGGAAATGAGATCAATGTCCTGGCTCATCCGCGGCTCACCGACATAAGCGTTAACAGCCTGCGCTCCGAACACAACGGCATCGTCGCGCCCGCGCAAAAACTCGAGCACCGCGTCGTGGATTGTCGCCAGAGGCAGTTGTTCGCGCATGGCAAACTCCTTGAAGGTAAGAGTTCCGGCGTTGAGCATGGATCAAATAATACTCCTCTCGCGAGTCTCATCCAAGATTCCCATTCTCGACGGGAATGACACCGATAGCCTCGCCGGTGTTCATCGGCAGGCATTCATGCTAAAACCGTCGTACGTAGATGAAGAACAACGACGAACAATCTTCGCGCCGTCCGGTAAAGCTCGTCACGATCTTCTGTGACGGCTCGAGCCTCGGCAATGGTCGAGCTGAGACCCGCGCGGCGGCGGTGGCCCTCCTTGGTTATCAGGGGTTGTGGCGCGCTTTCGGAATCTATCTGGGTAAGGCCACCAATCAGCAGGCAGAAATCGCGGCGGCGGCGCTCGGCCTCGAAGCTTTGAAAGAACCTTGCCGCGTGAGTTTGCACACTGACTCGCGTTACGTCATCGAAACGATGGAGGGCCGCTATCGCCGCAAGACAAATCACGAGTGGTGGAAGCGTCTGGACGAAGCCTCGGCCCGTCACCAGGTCGAGTGGAACTGGTCGAAGGGTCACGACGGCCACGTGATTCAGGAAGCCGCCGATCGCGCCGCGCGCAAGATCGCCGCGCTGGGTCACGTCGAGCCCGCCGTGCTGCAAGACGCCGTGGATAGGGTCGGCGTCATCGAACCGGAAGACTTGCCGGTTGATGGTCCTGAGTTATTTTAGGTGTTCTGCTGCAATCCCTCGGTTAACGCTCGCTTTTGCCGACCCGTAGAACCTATAATCCTCGCCTCCAGACCATCCGGATTCGAGTCTCGAAAACGAGGTCACGTGTCACAGAAGTCGCCAGTACAAGGGTTCCGTTCAGCGCATCTTCTCGCCGGAGTCTCGCTCGCCGCGATTATCTTTTTCGGCTTCGCCGCCCCGGGTGCGCGCGCGCAAAACTTTGACCGCGGATGGGAATGGCAGAACCCTCTGCCGCAGGGTAACGCGATCAGCGCGGTCCGTTTCACAAGCGACCAGCGCCACGGTTGGGCCGTCGGCGCTGATGGCGTAATTCTCCACACGACGGACGGCGGATTTGCATGGACGAGCCAGCACTCGCGTTTAGTCGCCGCCCTCAACGGCCTTTACGTTTTTGATCGGCAGCGCGCGTTTGCAGTCGGCGCGCGCGGGGTCGTCGTCGCCACGAAAAACGGTGGAGAGAAATGGACTGAGATTCCCACCCCGACGAAAGATCATCTTTACGCGATCACTTTCGCGTCTGACGATCCGGCGCAGGGCTGGGCGGTCGGCACTTACGGCTGCATCATCGCCACGACTGACGGCGGCGAAACCTGGTCTTTGCAGAAGAGTTCGACACGCGCGCATCTCTATTCAATTTCGTTCATTAATAGGATCACGGGACTGGCCACCGGCGATCGCGGCCGCGTGCTCCGCACCAACGACGGTGGCCGGCGCTGGAAAGAAGTTGTGCGCCTGGGCAGCCAGCCGTTTACCGGGGTGACGTTCATCACGCCGAAGCGAGCCATCGCGGTGGGCTATGGCGGCCGCGTGATCGTAAGCGACGATGCCGGCCTGACCTGGGAGCCAGTCGATGTCGGGATGACGAACGATCTGCTCTCCGTTTATTTTTCAGACCAGCAGCACGGATGGATCACCGGCAGCAACGGCGTCGTCCTCAGCACTTCAAATGGCGGAAGCTTTTGGTTGCCGGCCAGCGTCAAAACCAGCCCGCGGCTGGTCACCGTTTATTTCGCTGACGAAAATACCGGCTGGGCCGGCGGCAGCGACGGCCTGGTCGTGCGTAGTGACGACGGCGGACTGGGTTGGCGCCGTCTGACCGAGGGCGGACGCGACGATCTGGCTGACATCTTTTTCCTGGACGGCTCGCGCGGTTGGGCTGTCGGCGCACACGGCAAAATCCTGGCGACGAAGTCGGGCGGAAAGAATTGGACGGTCCGGCCATCCGGCACCACGGTTCATCTGGATGCAGTAACTTTCATCGACGAAAACAACGGCTGGGTAGTCGGCGATCAGGGAACAGTTCTCCATTCAACCAACGGAGGAAGCGTTTGGACGCCGCAGGATACCAACGTCAAGGAACAATTGCTGGGCGTCTGTTTTGTGACGGACAAACACGGCTGGGCTGTGGGCGCGCGCGGCACGATTCTGGCGACCATCGATGGCGGCGATACCTGGCATCAGAAAGAGTCGAACACCTACGCATGGCTCGAGGACGTACGCTTTATCGATGAGACGCACGGCGTCGCGGTCGGTTCCGGCGGAGCAATCATGCGCACTGAAGACGGCGGCGAAACCTGGAAAGACGTTTCGAAGAACTTGAAGGAGTGGCTGCACGCGGTCGCGTTCGCGGATGAAAAGCGCGGCTATGCGGTTGGCGAAAAGGGAATCATTCTGCGCACCGACGACGGCGGCCTGACCTGGAAAGATCAGGAAACGAGTCTGAAGACGAACCTGTTTGCAGTCTCAGTCGCGTCGCGCGACGACGCGTTGATTGCCGGCGATCAGGGCCGTGTGCTGGCTACGAAAAACGGCGGCCTGACCTGGGAAACGCAACCGACCATCA
>DATGVD010000381.1:0-9721 GCA_035300785.1 Pyrinomonadaceae bacterium
CGACGCAGTGATGCCGTTCACTCCGGTAATCGTGATTGCGCTCGGCGCGATCGAGAACAGAACTCCGTCGGCTCCCGACGCCGTGATTCCATCGGCGCTATTGATCGTCAGGGTGTTGTCGGCGCCGCTGGCGGTGATGCCGTCCGCGTGAGTGATGCTGCGCGTGTCCGCGCCGCTGGCCGTGATCCCGTTGGTGCCGGTGGCGATTACGTTGTCGGCGCCGCTGGCGGTAATGCCGGTTGGGTTTCTGATGATAACTGAGTCGACGTGGTATTGAGAGCCGTCGGCGCCGCTGATTGTGATCCCGTCAGCGCCGCTGGCCGTAATTCCATCCGCCCTGGTAATCGTGGTCGAGTCAGCGCCCGACGCAGTGATGCCGTCAGCGCCGCTGGCCGTAATGCCGTCGGCTCCGCTGGCGGTGATTCCGTCCGCGCCTGAGGCGGTAATTCCATTGGGCCCAAAGGCGAGAATTCCGTCCGCGCCGCTGGCGGTGATACCCGAGGTGCCGTTAAAGATAATTCCATCAGCGCCGCTCGCCGTAATGCCGTTCGAGCCGACGATCGTCAGGCCCGCAAACGCCGGCACGGAACTGACCAGCATGACGAGAGCCAGCGCGATTACCTGGCGGGTTGTTCTGTAGAATTCGTGCTTCATCAACCACAAGCCATCGCCACAGTCGGGTCAAGACAGTGGCTTGTCAGCGAATCCAGCGAGGCCTAATTATCAAACGATGAACCGAGACGATGCAGGATTCTAGGTCAGAAACCGGAGGTCTTGTGTTGCGCCGTCATTGCATTTCCGTTCTTGGTTGCATCGCGGTTTCCGAGCCGCAGATCATTCGTTTATTCAAGGTTTTCGGCCCCTTCGGCGTTCGGCCATTTATGACAGCCCTCAATTCCCCACCAGTTCGCGGTACGTCTTCTGAGTTTGCATCGCCGGCTCGACTCCCAGTTCCTTCTGCAAGAGCCCCTGCAATGTTTCGTATTGTTCTTTCACGGCCACGCGATTGCCCTGCGCGGCTTGCGCGCGCATTACCAGGCAGTGAATGTCCTCGCGGAATGGGTCCTCGCGCAGGATTCGCTGCGCCAAATCCATGGACCGCGGCCACTCCGCTTTTTTCTCCGCCACCCCGGCCAGCGATTCGAGCATCCGTAGATACTGCTCACGATAGTAAGCGCGTTGTTCTTCGACCCAGGGGTCATAGCTGCCTTTCATGAACTCGCCGCGATAGAGCGCGATCGCTTGTTCATGTGCGCCAATGCACCGATCAAAGTCACGTTCGCGGCGGGCGGCCTCGCCAGCCGCAATCAGTTGATCCAACTCTTCCGTGTCGATGCAGTAAGAGAATTCCGGATTGAACTGATAGTCGCCGTCGCGATAGACGATGAAATTCTGCTTGAGGGGTTGGTTGCTGTTCAGAGCTTTCCGAATGTGCGAGACGGTCGGATGAAAGTTCTTTTCCACGGCTCCAGGATCGTCTTCAGACCAGAACGTGTCGATGATGGCGTCTTTCGCGGCGCGGTGATGCCGGCGCGAGGCGATAAAGCAGAGAATGTCGCGCGCGCGTCGCGTCGTCCAGGCGTCGGCAGCAAACGGCCGGGCCGGATCACGCACGATCTCAACCGGGCCCAGCATGTTGATCGTAAGATCGACCAGCGGCCTCGCGGAAAACGTCGCGACCGGCACCGCCGCAGGCTGCGGCCCGCGCGTCAGGATTGTCGAAAGTTCGGCGCGCAAGTCGGCCGGCAGTAACTCCTGCGCGTATTCAGAAGCGAAGAGTTCAGGATGAGCCGCAAGCTCCTGGCGCAACCAATATTCATAGTCGTAACGCGCCGTCAGATCGAGTGCCCGGCGCAGGTGCTCGATCATTTTGGGCTCGCGCCCGGCTTCCAGCTCGCACGCGGCCAATGACATGCACGCCTGTGCTTCGTAGTAGTACAGGCCGCGCTGGTGGAAATACTCGAGCACCGGATTCAGTTCGCCGGCGGCCGCGGCGTAGTCTCGCTGCGCCAGCATGATTCGGCCGCGCGCCAGGGTCGCCGTGTAGTGAGGCAGCTCATCTTTTCCAGTCGGGCGAAGTTCCAACAGACGATCTATTTGCGCCCGCGCGCGCGCTGAATCGCCGGCCCGCAAACTGAGAAACGCTTGCTCTTCCATTAACTCGACCCGCGCCGGATCAGTCCCGGCCTCGCCGTAGGATCGCGCGGCCCGCTCGTAGAATTCTGCCGCCCGTCCCAGCTCGCTCCGCTCACGATAAAGGTTGCCGTACGCTTCAAACGTTTCGCCAAGTTGGCTGACGAGATTGAAGAGCTGACAACGTTGCAGCGCGCGATCGAGGTGCTGTTCGCAGGCTTCCATTTCGCCGCGATAGAGATGGCAGCGGGCGATGTTCAGGTGCGCCCACGCTTCTTGTGGAATTGGCGGCTCGCCCGCGTCTGCCCGCAGCATCCGGCGCAACCAGTGCAGGGCTTCGCCAAAATCGCCGCGGACCATCGCCGGCAAACCCAGGTTGTGGGTAATCAACCGCACATGATGCTGGTCGTTGCGTTCCTCGGCAGATTGCAGCGCCACGCGAAACTCGCGTTCGGCCGCAGTCCACTCACCCATCGACACGAGACAGAGGCCGCGCGTGTTGCCGCACTTGGTGCGAACGACTGAAGCCGGCGGCGTTAGGTCGACGGCGCGATCGAGATATTCAAAAGCAGCCTCGTAGTCGCCTCGCCGGCGCGCGATCGTGGCCAGCGAGTGCAGCGCTTCGGCCTCACCGTCGCGGTCTCCTAATTCGCGGAGGGCTGCGCTCGCCCGGCTGAGAAGACTCCGCGCCAACTCAAATTCGCCGCGCAGGCGCGCTACTTCCGCGCGGTGAGCCAAAGCGCGAGGATGCGTCGCCAGCGCGGCCGCGGGTAAAGCTTCAGCGAGTGAAGCCAGTGAAGCAAGTTTGCCTGACGCTATCCACTCGTGGCCGTGCTCAGCAATTATTCCCGCCGCCCGTTCGAACTCACCTGCATCCAGCAAATGACGCACAGCCTGATCCCAGGCTGAATGCTGCAGAAAGTATTGGGCGCAACGACTATGCTCAGCCGCGACGCCGGCCGCGCCCGCTTCGGCGCGCAGGCGACGACGCAAAAAGCTCTGAAACAGCGGGTGCAAACGATACTCTTCACCGCGGGCATCGCTGGCGACGGTCATAAACACGTTGCCGCGCTCCAGCGCAGGTAGCGCAACGGAACACTGCACCTCCAAATAAAGGCCCGCGCAAGTCTCAACGTCGATTCGATCCAACAGAGCCAGGCGGGTCAGGAACTGCTGAGTCTCCGGCCTCTCTGCCGCCAGTACTTCTTCCGCAAAATACTCGAAGATGTCGCGCTCTGATTGACGGAGCACGGCCAGTGGGTCGGGCGTCTTGTCATGATTAATCCCGGAAGCCGCTTGCCTTTGCGCCACCTGCCGCACGAGTTGCAGCGCCGTGATCCAACCGTGCGTTCGTTCGCCGTATTCGCGCAGTTGCTCTGGCGTCAGCGCCAGCCCGAATACTTTGCGAAGCAACTCCTGCGTCTCTTCATCGGTGAAAAGTAGATCTGC
This sequence comes from Pyrinomonadaceae bacterium, assembly GCA_035300785.1. Classification (GTDB taxonomy): domain Bacteria; phylum Acidobacteriota; class Blastocatellia; order Pyrinomonadales; family Pyrinomonadaceae; genus UBA11740. The sequence goes on from DATGVD010000381.1 coordinate 3,583, forward strand.
ACGATCGATCAGAGCCAGCGAATGCTGCGAACGAAGCCGCGCCAGCGTCAATGGAGGAATGTCGCGCGAGATAATAATCAGGTGAACGACATCGGGAAGATAAGCGATCAGGCGATCAACCAAAGCATGCACCGGAGTCTGAGCGCCGAGGTGGTGATAGTCGTCGAGCACGATGATCAGTTGTTGCTCAACGTGTTCCAGGATTTCATTCAAGAGCACATCAACCGCCCGATCAGACTGCTCGGCGAGTTCCCCTGCCTGCTGTAAATAAGCGAACAGCGAGTCCCCAAAATCGCTCACTCGCTGTTGAATCCCGCAGGCCAGATAGCCAAGGAAAACCGATGGGTCGGCGTCCGTGCGATCCAGCTGATACCAAACGAACGGTTGTTCCTGTTTACGAAGGAAGTCGGCAACCAGGGTCGTCTTTCCGGATCCCGCATTAGCGGTGACCAGCGTCACTGGCAGTTTCAGGTTCGCGTGCAACCGCTCGATCAGACGCGCGCGCGACAGCATCTCCGGCGCCGGTCGCGGCGGTAAGAGTTTCGTGCGGAGAAAAAAAGACGGGAGCCCGACGGGCCCTGACGCGGCGCGCGCTTTCTCGGCGCTTTCATTCCTGGCACTGTCGGCCATCGAATCGTTTAAGTTGCAGGCTGTCCGAAGATTTTTGGTGAGATTAGCACAGAGGAACACGCCGCCTCCATCGAGCGCGGGCCGCGGTAGTGTTCCGAGGGAAGTTATTTCCGGGAACTGATTTTGCGGGATTCACGCCAGCACGCCGAGGCGTGGGTGGAAATTCCTGCTTGCGGTTCCGGATGAACCAGCTCTGTCAATGAAATCAGCCAACGCGCCGGAGCGCCCGTTTGTCTGGACCCAGGCAAAACGCGCTCGTCGTTCGTCCAAACCTTTAGACTTAAACCACTCGATGGTCTCATCCAGGGTGAACGCGAGTTCCGGCTCGTCAATCACGCGCAGCGTCTGTTTCGATCGCATGCGCCACAACGGAGTTGGCGGCATACTGCGACAGGTGATTAGCACATGCACTTCCACGGGAAGTAACGACAACAGCCGGTAAAAGAATGGCACGACCCAATCGGCGTCATAGACGAGATGCAAGTCTTCGATCACCACCAGAAGCGGTTCCGCGTTGCCCTCACCCAACTGAAACACCAATGACTCTGCCAATAGCGCCGCCCGGTCACGCGCAGGGCAATGAGTCAACTGCAACAGTAGATCCGGATCGATTGAGGGCCGCTGCAAGCTAAGGCTCTCAAACAGGTATTCCATGAAGACGCGCAGATCAGAGTCCGCCGCATCGACTTTGTACCAGGAAACCGGACGGTCCGCGTAACGGGCAAAGTTCGCCGTCAAAGTCGTCTTACCTGTGCCGGTACGGCCGTTGATGATCGTCGCGGTGCACGAATTCAGGTTATTGCGCAGCACCTCGATCAGACGCGCACGTGACGCCCGCGGCGGTGTCGCTGGGATCGTGATCTTGTCGAGGACCAACTGTTTTGTTTTCTGCGCCATTTGTTCCATGTCGCGCTCGAGTCCTGGCTCGTGGTCGCTCCCTCTCCGGTTGTTCTCTCCGGTTGTTGCGAGCCATCGAGACATATTGTGGCGGGATCCCCTTGAGGAATTCTTGAGCTTCCGCGCGGAACGCCCTTGATTCCCCGTGCGGGACGCCAAATTTGTCCTACCCCGATCCTGATATTGGGGGCCTTCCAGCCAATTATTCGCCAGCCTGAACAGCGGCGACCGTTATGTCGGTTTCATTGACTGCTTCCAAAGCTGGGAGTATAAATTGCGAGAACCAGCGACCTCGTGCTGGGCCTGTGTAATTGATCCTGTCGTTTCCATAACAGTCCAACAAAAGCCAGGGGGATTGAGAAATGAAGATGCGTCTTGCAGTCGTTCTGAGCTTAGTAAGCATTTGCTTTCTCATCGCTAATGGACAAACCCGCAAGCCTAGCGATCGTCCATCACCCACACCCGATTCCGCTTCCAGCCCCCTGGGGGTGAAGTGGCAAAAGGGACCTTCCATCGGCGATCTCGGCAGTGTTGCCGAAGTCCATGTGCCAGCTGGCTATGTTTTTGCCGGGGCCAACGACACCCGCATCATTATGGAGGCGAATCGGAACCCGATTAGTGGAAAGGAACTCGGATTTGTAGCGCCTTCCGGCGAGGATTGGTTCGCCGTATTTGAATTCGAGGATGTTGGCTTTGTCCGAGACGATGAGAAGAACTCGTTGGATGCCAACGCGTTGCTGGACTCAATCAAAGCTGGAACTGAAGAGGGAAATAAAGAACGCCAAAAACGGGGCTGGCCGATAATGACGATTATTGGTTGGGAACAGCCACCGCGTTACAACGACTCGACGCACAATCTCGAATGGGCAATAAGAGGAGAAAGCGAAGGCGCGCCAGTCATCAACTATAACACTCGCTTGCTCGGACGTGGAGGTGTTATGGAAGTCACGCTCGTGACTGACCCTTCAACCCTTTCAGAGACGTTGCCGAAATTTAAGACGATGTTCGCGGGCTTTGATTTCAACCAAGGACAGAAATATGCCGATGTCCGCCAAGGGGACAAGATAGCGGAATACGGTCTTACAGGTCTGATTGTCGGTGGAACCACAGCGGTCCTCGTCAAGACCGGAATGTTCAAATGGTTGTGGAAATTGCTCGTCGCGATGGGCATTGCCGTTAGTGCTTTCATCAAGAAACTCATTGCATTCATCAAGAAACTCTTCTCACGCGGGAACGCGGAATTGGGCTCTTAGAAGATGGGTGACGGCGAAGCGCTGTTCCTGGTCCTTTCTCTGCTTTATCTCTCAGATTGCCTGCTCTGGGTTAGGAAGCGGTCTGTCGCTTTTGTTTCGCCTTGGTGTCGGCGGTGGCGCGTTGCAAATGCCAACCCGTTATTTGGAAATGAGCGCGGTGGTCTACTCTTCCTGAATCCACTGCCACCACTTGGTCACGTGTTCCTTTCGGATCCATCACCTGTTTCTGTTTCGCCAGTTGGTGTTTGTACCTTCGATCGACAACCGCGCTTCTTCCCAGGAAGAGTTACTCCACGCGCTCGGAGCCTGACATTCGCGGAGATAACGCGTTCAAGCACGGACAGTGCGTTTCTGCTCATCAACAACCGGAAATTCGCGAAGTGTGCGACAACTAAACAGGCAAAGGCAATCTCTGAGTTGATCAATGCAACCATCGATGCAGCACCCTCCGCGCGCGAGGGTTTGATATACAGGCATATTACCAAACAGTTCGCAGTTGATGAGGCTGCCTCGATTTTGCGAAACGCTTTCGATGTCATCAAACCAATCCAGTTCACGTGCTGTATCTTTTTCCTGTTCCTGTTTGTTGCGACGCCCATCCTGGTTAGTACGCTTGGCTTGCTACGACTAATCGTTCCGGTTGCTGCTGTGATCATTGTTTTTGCAACTCAGATTTCAATCATGTTCTATCGTGGTCACAAGGAGCTATACCCTCATGACAAACAAGAGCGCATAGAGAGCGTAATCAAGATGGTCCTTTGCCCGCCTGTCTCAATCAGAACGACTGACTTGCTCACGAAGCATCTACTTTCGGAGTATAGCCCTGTTGTTCTGGGCACTTTGTTTCCCGATGCGGCGGCTCAGCGGTTCGTTCGCTCATACATTCTCGATCTACAGCACCCTCTCGCAGACGAAGCTAGGGATGAGACTTCCGCGGCGATCATTTCGTGGGCAGCTACCACACACTTGAGTCTTTGCATCGCCCACATTAGTCGCCCTGGCGTTTTACAGCCGGAGGTACTCACTCCGCCGGCGCAAGACGGGAATTCAATCTCCTATTGCCCTCGATGCAGGTGTCAGTATGTTGTCCGTTCTGGTCAGTGTCCTGATTGCCCGGGCGTAGGACTCCTCGCTTTTCCGGACCCCAGTGAGACCGACGTTGGGGGTGCGCTATGAATGGTAATTCGAGCTATATGATACTTGCTGTCGCGCTTGGTGCTTTCATTGCCGGTTACTCTATCGTTAGTTATCTGGTGAAGAAGCTCAGGGGTCAGCACGCAACACTCATTGATCAGGACCTGAAAGAAGCCGACCCGACAGCCGCTAAGCGAAGTCAACCAGAAGATCAGTCCCAGGAATCGGACAAAACGTAAGCGCCTTCGCTTGTACGGGCATCAATTCTTGCGAAGATTTCTTTGGTTGTTGCTCAGGCGGGTCTAGCGGTGTAGCATGTGGCGCATGCGAGCAGGCGTGCTGGTTCTGACGTTGGTTTTTACCGCGGGAGTCGGCATGTGTGGGCGCTCGCAGCGTAGCGCGCTCCGCGTCACTCCCTCAATGCTCACGACTTCGCCTCTTGCTTCTGTAAGCGCGACGAAGCCGGACTTTGAGAAGGAGATCAAACCGATCTTTCAGTCACGTTGCATGCCCTGCCATTTTCAGGGCGGCAAGGTGTACGACAAACTCCCCTTCGATAAGCCGGAAACGATCAGCAAGCTCGGCACAAAACTCTTCACCCGCATTAAGGACGAGAAAGAGCAGCGTATGATCCGCGAGTTTCTCGCCGCACAGTAGTCCACGGCAAAATCGCGGCGCTCTTGTCAAATGCCCAACCGTAAACGAGGGGGTAATGATCGATTCAACGAGACGCTGGTTCGGACAATAGTTGGCGGAAACAGGAAGGTGAGCAGCCGAGCATTGAGTTGGGCACGGCTCGCGGGATTATGTTGTGCTCCGGGGGCTTCCACATATCCAAGATCGATTCCTTCTTTCCAACCTTTAGCAACCAGAGCTGCGCGCAAGGATCTCGTGCTGCTCACAAACCGCTCAAGTTCTCCGGTTCCGACAGTCAACCAGATTCGCTGACGCGTCTTCCGGTGAAGTGAATCCACACAACGAACAATCATCTCATGGTCCCAGTCGAACGCCGGCGACGATACTTCCAGTAAGCCGAAAGTGTTTGCGTACTTTAGACCGAGATACATCGTTAATAGTCCGCCGAGCGATGAACCACCCAAGCCCGTTTCGGACGCGGACCGCAGAGTTCGATACTGATTATCGATGAACGGTTTGATCTCTTCTACCAGCATCCGCCCGTAGAGGTCGGCCTCGCCACCCCGACCATCGGGCAACTTCGTGGGCGTGTATTCATTAATGCGATTGAGTCCGGCGCTGTATACGCCAACCATGATCACGGGGCGTATTGCCCCTCGCTTGATCAGAGCCTCAGCACTCTCGTCCATGCGTCTCTCCACGCCCGGAAAAAACGACGTGGCTCCATCGAACAAATTCTGTCCGTCTTGCATGTAGAGCACCGGATAGTAGGTCTCGTTTTCTTTTTCGTATCCGGGGGGTAAGTAAACGATGATGTCGCGGTCTTGCGAAAGAAAGCGCGAATGAAAATTCTTGTACAAGCGAATGTCGCCCGTCAGCGTGTGTGGCGCCTGGTGCGCGCTGAAGCGGTCGGCCGTCAAAGCCCTGGCCAAATCAGAGTTGAGCTTCAGAGTCAGACCTAGCAGCAGAACCAGAAGCAGCATTCGCCTGCGGTTTTCTGTTCGTTTCGTCATGATCGTGGGATAACGTCGGTAACTCAGGTGCGGTGGGGTACGTGGCCTTGGTTTGGACCTAAGGCGCCTCTATATTTATACCAATCGGAAAACCCGTTAGGCAAGATGATTTTCGCTACTGGTTCAGTTTGACTCAATGCATTATCAGTCAATGTAGCGCAGTGCAGGAGGCGCCGTTCTTTAGCCGCCTTCAGGTGGCTTGCCCGCAGGTTCCTAGCCCAGCCGTTTTTACGGCTGGGATCAGATACGAACGAATCCAAAAGGCCGTTTCAAAGGCCTTACCAGTGATTGCTAAAGCACCGCACTTGAAGCGCGCTAAAGCGCGCTGAGGAAGAGTTGTCTTATCTCACCCAGCGCCAAAAGCGCTGGTCTAGTAACCCTGCGCGAAAGCCATCTAAAGATGGCTGATAGTGACGGATGCTATCTGTCTTCAAACTGAACCAGTACTCATTGGTCTCTCAACGACGTACTTCAATGAAGACCTAATCCGAGTCAATTGTTGACTGCGATAACCACGCTGGGATGGATAGTCCTTCCGCCTGGTTCATAGACTCCAACGGCGATTAACTCACCATT
>DATGVD010000382.1:0-4219 GCA_035300785.1 Pyrinomonadaceae bacterium
GTTGAAAGTGTAACGCGAATTGTTGTCCTGTCCGTCACTGATCAAAAGCAGAGCGCGTTTGGGATGCGTGCCGCGCTGCACGCGTTCCACGCCGAGATAACAGGCATCGTAAAGCGCGGTGTTGTTGCGCGTCTGCACGAACATCAGTTTGTCCAGCACCGCGTTGCCATCGCGGGTTCGATCCATCAGCAATTGCGCTCGGGAATTGAAGGCGATCAGAAAATATTCGTCCCGGTCATGGCTGGTTTGAATGAAATGCGACAGCGCCTCGCGCGCGCGCTTGACCTTGTCGCCGCTCATCGAACCGGAAACGTCAAACAGCACCCCGACTGAAACGGGCGAGTCATCGTCGCTGAAGTTGGTAATCTCCTGCTGCTTCTTGTCGTCAAAGATAGTGAACGCGTTCTTTCCCAGGCCGGAAACGAAACGGCCGTAGAGATCGGTCACGGTCACCGTAAAAGTGATCAGGTCGGTGTTGATAATAATCTGGGTCTTTTCGTCAACTTCGGCGCCTGGTTTCTGCTGCTGCGTTTCCAGGAGCGAGGAGTTCTTCGGTGATTTTGAATCAGGAGTGGATGACTTTGTCGGCGGCGGCTGCACGATGAGCAGGTCTTTATTCTGCACCGGATTCTGCACCGGCTGCGGCGACGGGTCTTCGCGCGGCTTGGTTTGTGCGGCGGCGCTCAAGGCGCCGAAGATCGTGACCGCAAAAACAATGAAGGAGACTAATGCGGGTGACGTTGATTGGCGACGCGAGTTCATCTGACCCCCTGTCCTTTCAACCACAGCCTGAGGTTCGCGGATCCGGAAGGCAAGGCAACGGTGTTTTGCTGCTAGTGAGAGCCGTCGACATCCCGCGAACTTACAAAGGTCGGCCTGGTTACAAACGCGCTTGCGCCGGGCTTCGCATTGAAGCAAGCGCATCTCAGCTTCGAAACCTATAAACCCGGGGAGACGCTGAGCGATGCCAATCAGTCCGTCTGGTGAAGTCATTGTAGGACAGGCCACAGCGTGGCGCAAGGAAAAGTATTGGTTTTCAGGAAATTATCTTCGGTAAAAATGACGCGTTGAGTCCCATATCCCTGACTACCTCGTCGGGCTGTGGGGCAGCGGCGCGTAGTCACTCATTGCCCGCAGCGCGTTTATATCCTCGGGAGACAGTTCGAACGCTCTGCTGCCGAGTTTGATCTTTACCTCGCGCGAACTCCCCATTTTTGCGAATTGTGGCATAGGAATTTGCGCTTCGAGGAACTGGGCCGTATTGCCTTCACTGCCGGAGTCCTGTGGGGTAAGCAAGAGGGCGTCGCCTGCGAATGTCGGCACGCCATCGCACCGGATCTCCAGCTTGGTATTGTTCGAGAATACTTTTCGATCGGCGTAAGACGCAAAGTCTACGACGGCCAGGCTCGGCACGCCCAACTTGCTGTTGGAGTCCTGGACGTTGCCCGCGACGGTGAAGTGAGGAACCATCGCGATCCCGTGGTTCAGATCGCCTTCAAGCTGAAGCCGCGTGATACTAACGTCGGTTTCGTTTCGCGCGGCGTTGAACCTGGCTACCGGGGTTCGGTCGTCTGCTTTTCCATTCGGGCCTGGGTAAGTTTCCGCGCCGGTATTGTCAAACGCGAAGGCCTCGACGTTTCGGCTGTAATGAAAAATGATTAACCGAGTCTCGTAAACCGCAAAATGAATCCAAATGTTTCTGATCTCGCGGATCGCCGGATAATGCGACACCACGAACCTGGCGGTTTCCTGCGCTCGCTTGGCGCGGACCGCCGGAGCCTGCTGATTCAACGGCGAGTTGATGAAGACGATACTGAGGTATCGAGAGTTTTGGATATTAACGTTGAGGTCTTGTTCGTGATACTTGTCGATTAACTGTTGGCGCAACCTGGCCAGGTCACGAAGAGATTTGATGAGTCCGCTCGAGCAGGCGGACGCGAGTAGAGACGCGCACAGAACCGAAGTCAGGAGAGTCTTTCTCGCTCGTGCGGGCATTTCGTATTTCTCCTTCACCGCGAGTAGCTAATAAACTCCGAGGCGCTCCAAACTTCTCTTGATCCGTTCCACCGTCTTCGGGCCGATGCCGTTTACCGTTTCCAGTCCGCCGCCTGCGACGAACTTGCGCAGGTCTTCAAGCGACGAAACTTTGAACTTCTGGTGGAAGGTCGCGGCGGTCTTAGGGCCGACGCCGGGAAGGTCAAGCAAATCCAGAACTGTTTCAGGAGTCTCAGCGGTCAGCTTGTCCCACGCGTCGAAGCTGCCGCGATCGATCAATTCGAGAATCTTACCTGCAGTTGCTTTGCCAACACCGGGAATTTCCTGAAGGCCGGCGGCGCCTTCCTTTTTCGCAATCTCTTTCATGGGCGTGGGCCAGGTTTCGATCGCTTCGGCCGCCATGCGATACGAGCGAATTCGAAACGTGTCTTCGCCGCGAATCTCCATCAGGCTGGCCATGCGATTGAACCGGCGCGCGATTTCTTCGTTGGTCATTGGCTGGTAATCGTAAATCGTGAATCGGGAATAGTAAATGACGGAAAAGACCGGAAAAAGGGTTGGGCGGGCGTATCTTGGCGGTGGTGCCGGGGGTGAAGCCCTTGCAACCTTTTCCGGCTTGCGGTCACTTACTCGTAAGGAACGAGCAAATTAGCCGTAAATAGTGTGCCCGCTCGAGCAGTATTCTCGCAAGCCACTGGCCCGGCCTGCTTCAAGTTAACCTGGAGGACGACTATGAAAAGCATCACGCGGGTTTTGCATATGGGCGCGAAAGTCTTAACGGACCGGCACACTCGGCTGGTCGCAGTCCTGGGATCTCTGGCGCTCGCGTGGGCTTGCTATCCGGTGATCGATACGAGTTATTCCAATCCGCAGGATTCAGGTAACGCCCAGTGGTTAATCGAATTCCGGACCGGAGAAGAAAAGATCCATATCGAATTGCGCTACGAACGCAAGAGCGAAAAAGGCACGCACTCCAGCAGCCACGGCTTCACGCTGGATCCGTCACTGTTGTCTGGACTGACGCGTGAGCAGGCAATGTCCAGCGGCGCTCACGTGCAGTTTCAATTGAAGCGCGACGCCGGGACTTTCAATTTCGACGGCTGGTTCAAGGAAGGGAACGGATCAGGCCACTTCACTTTTATCCCCGACCGCGCATTTGCCGCTCAGTTGAGCTCGCAGGGGTTCGGTTCGCCGACAGACGAACAATTGCTTTCGCTCGCCATGAGCGACACCGGCTTTGCGCTCATTAACGAACTCAAGACCCAGGGTTACGAGCGTCCAACTCTCAATCAACTGGTCGAGATGGGAAACCATGGCGTTCGGGTCGACTACGTCCAGGGATTGAAGTCTTATGGTTACCAACTCAAGACGGTCGATGACCTGGTGAAGATGAGAGATCACGGCGTGAGCCTGAAGTTTATCAGCGAGATGTCTTCACTGGGTTATAAGATCCTAGAGCCGGAAGGGCTGATTCGCGTTCGCGATCATGGCGTCACGCCGGAATTCATCAACGAGATGGTGGCAGCCGGATATCATCAGCTCTCGGTAGATGAGTGGGTCACGCTCCGCGACCACGGCGTAAACACAAAGTACATCAGGGAACTCGACGCGCTCGGTTATTCTCGTCTTCCGGTGGAGCAATTGAGGGAGATGAGAGACCACGGCGTGAACCCACAGTTTATCCAGGAACTGAAGGCACAAGGCTATGACAAAGTGCCCGTGGAACAACTGATTCGGTTGCGGGACCACGGAGTTACCGCCACTTACATACAGAAAATGAAGGAACGCGGGTACTCAAACTTGAGCCTGGACGAATACATCAATCTGCGTGATCGCGGCAGCCGGGAATGAACGGCGCCCAGGTAAACGTCTCGCAGTAAATCCGTTTCACTAAATGCGTACTGATGCATTTCAAATTGCGTTGGCTGGGCATGGGCGTTTATGAACGAGCCCGCCAGTTCCGTAAGCCGCGTTCACGCGGCTTTCCCAACGGGTTACTAGACCGGGCGTTTACGCCCGGGTTACGAACGCGACTGACTCAAAGCCCGTTTCAACGGGCTTACGCTGAAGGCTTTAGCCCTTGGCGTTGAAGCCGCTGATTTTGAAAGCACGCTGAAGCGCGCTAGCGTCAATGCCTCAAGCTGACCCCAGCGCTAAAGCGCTGGTCTAGCAACCCTCCGGGAAAGCCGTCTGAAGACGGCTGGGCCAAGTTAGAAGCCACACT
>DATGVD010000383.1:0-2167 GCA_035300785.1 Pyrinomonadaceae bacterium
TGAGCCAGTCGCCTTTAGCGAACTCGGGTGCGGGCGGAGCATTGGTCGCGGCGATCAGCGTGTCGGCTTCAAGACTCGTGACCTCGCCGCTGGTGTCAGTTGCCGCGGCGAGTCCCCGCGCGATCGCCGGTCGAACTGTTCGTTGGTACCTGGCAATCGCCACGATGGCGAGGCCAACAACGACGATTGCAATGATGACTGTGATTGAGATTCGTTTGATCATGATTCTGTCCGTGTTGCTCAAACTACGTTCCCGGCGCCCTGTTCGGATTTCAGCTAACCTTCGAAGTAACCAATTGCGCCCTATTGTAGCGTTAAGCACTGCACAAGCAGCAGTCTTCCGTCGGCCGGTTAGGATCCCTAACTTGACAGTCGTATAGAGTACCCACTTTAGTTGGGTATTTTATCGCCTAACAAAACCCGACTAAAGTCGGTACTCTGAACACCGCTTATCAAAGTAGGACTACCGACAGCCGGCTTTCCTTACATCATGAAAATGGAATCGCGATCACCTAAGTCCGCGCTCCCGGCACAACCTTAGCGCTCGCGAAAGCATCCTAAACACGACCCGGACAGTCATTGAAAACAAGCTACTGGCGAAGCGTTTCGCCGGTTTTTGAGGTGGAAGTATGTTTAGAAAAGTTTCTGCATTCTTAATCGCGTCAGTGCTGGTCACGATGAGCCTGGGGTCGTTCTGGGCGACCAGCGCGAAGACAAATGAAGCCGAAGCGCTGCGCGTGCGCAATCCGCTTAACATCGCAATTCTGATTCAGGACGATCTGACTTCACAGGTGGGCAACGAACTGGGCGTGACGCGTGATTTCATTCGCGCGCTGCCGGCGGGTTCGCGCGTGATGGTGGGCTATATCACCGCGGGCACGTTGCAAGTGCGACAGCCGTTCACAACCGATTTGAATCTCGCGGCCAAATCGCTGCGCCTGCCGATCGCCAGCACTTCCGCATCGGCGTTCAATCCCTACGTCGAAGTAATCGAAGGGCTGAAGAAATTTGATTCAAGTTGGAAAGGTCCCAACGCCGTGCTATTGATCTCCGACGGACTCGATGACTCTCGCGGATTCGATGTGACCTCTGCGGGCCACACGCTCGACATCGACCGCACCATCAAGGAAGCGAACAAACGTGACGTCGCAATCTTTTCTTTCTATGCGCCGTCGGTTGGCTTGACCGGTCACAGCTATCTCGCCGCGAGTTACGGCCAAAGCTCTCTGAATCGCGTGTCGCATGAAACCGGCGGGCGGGCCTTCTTTCAGGGCACGACCGGCTTTGTCACGTTCGATTCATACTTCAATCGTCTGCGCGCAGAGCTTAACCGGCAATACGGCAACGCTTCGTAAGGTAAATGCCCCAGCAAGCAAAGACGCCGCAGGAGCGAACGCTTCCGCGGCGTTTTTGTCTGAACAGGTGTTTAGAGTACCAACTTTAGTTGGGGTCTCTTCTCGCCTAACAAAGACCCGACTAAAGTCGGTACTCTGAACACCCCTTATCAAAATAGCCCACCTCCAAAAAGCTCTGGCGCTGGGCGTCGGTCCGGTGGTAAAGTTACCTTTCACAAACCAGGCCGGTCGGCGCTAGTCGTTGCCTCGGCCTTCGTGATGACCGCCAATCAAACCGCAATCGCTTATTCATTGGAAACCGCGGACGCTCTGCCCGCCGCTGTGACTATTCCGCTTCCCAACAATGGCTGAGAATAAAGTCCGCGAGTATTGCCTCATCGTCGAAGGCGCCTATCTCAACGAGGGCGAGGCCGAGCACGCCCTGCGCGATCCGTTCATCGAGGATTGGGTCGAACAAACCGGTCACTTCAAGATTCACAACATTGACGACATCCAGGTTACTTCAGGTGTGACGCTCGGGTCGCTCGGAGTCGTCTGTATCGACGAACGTATTTTTGAAATAGCCAGCGTCGATCCCGAACATCCTTTGACTGAGCACAAGGCCAAAAGCGTCGCCGAGACACTGCGGCGACAGGACATGTTTGACGAGATTAATGTCCAGCCCCGCGATGAAGAGGTTCGCCGGCATCCGAGTGACGATGATGCTGCGATCGAGCCGCCGGAGGAACAGTAACGTTGAAGTGGAATTGGGATTCGCCCGGTTGGAAGAAGTCCAACAAGATTCTGTTGCTGCTGGCGACTATTTGGCCCGT
>DATGVD010000384.1:0-19490 GCA_035300785.1 Pyrinomonadaceae bacterium
GATTATTGGCACGCGCGTGTGCATTCAGGAGAGACAACGGCGGCAGTTTACCACAAACCGCGACGCGCAGGGCACAAAGCGCGAGGCGGATGGTGCGTTCAGAGTTCAACCTTCAGGTTGCTAATTACAAGCGCAAGCTAAAGCTTGATGAACTCTAAGGTGACCCATGAGCGTGATGTTTGAATCTAGTTTGAGGATGAGCCGGTGGGATTGAGCGCCGCCACGACCAACGCCCGCAACGCAATCTGATAGGCGCCCTGGGAATCAGCCTGAAACGGTACCACGGCGTAATGAATCCTGACGCCGGACGCGTTGAGAAACCCGTGATACGCAACGTAATGCTTACCGGCAACCAGAGAGCCCAGCGTTGAATGCAGTCCCGGATCAAGAAAGACAACGTAGATTGCGCCGGCATCAGGACGCGGGAGTGAACCTTCCTTGAACATCGCCGTCAGCACGCTCTGGATTTCCAGATCGTTGATGTTGCGATCGCTCGGAACGTCGAGCTTTTCCTGACTGGTCGTGGCTCCGAACAGATTCTTTATTCCCGATTGAGTCAGTTCATCCATTTGAGCATGGTCGCGAATGTTAGCAAGCAAGCTGCTTAGTTGTGGCTCGCGCGCGCGCGGTGCCGGCTCAGCCCAGTGGCTTCCCAGAAAAATGCTGTGCTGCTGAGGGTCGACAGTTCCCTCGCCAGGCTTGACGACGCCGTGCAGCGGAGCAGATGCAGGTTTAATAATGAATGACCGGCCGCCGTCCTCGTTGATAACACTCTGTTCGCGTTCGTCGGGTCGCTCCTGGGGCCACGGGTCCTGGGCTTTTGCGGAGCCGGCGAATGCGACCAGGCCGACCAGAAGGATCAATTTGAGTTTCATAATAACTCCCGCGAGGCTTAATGCCGCCCGCTTGCTTCGCAAGGGTTCCGTACTTTACTAAGGCGTGACTACGTTCAGCAAGAAATCGTCCACGACAAAAGAAGTTTTCAGGTTCGAATTTTCAACGCCAATCAAATAGATCTGAATCGTTTGTCCTTTGTAAGCCGCAAGATCGAAAGACACCTGCGTATAGCCCGTGGCCGCATTCAGGTTCGAGTAGGTGGCCAGCGTGGCCAGCACCGCTCCTGAAGAATTTCGCAGTTGCAGCTTCAAAGTGTCATTCGCTTTGGTCGTCGAAGTTTCCAGCGTGTCGATGTGCAGCCAGAACGAAAGCGTTACCTGCGTCACGGTAGACGGGATGATGACCGGTTGCAAAATCGTGTCCGTATGCGCAGAGCCATAACCATCCAGCCAGGCTTTCCACGATCCGGTGTGCGGCGCTTCGAACGTCGATGTGTCGATGACACCTGCGGTCACGGTCCATGGCCCCGGATTCGCCAGGCCATTTTCAAATCCGGGATTGCCGAGCAACTGCTGCGTCGTCCCGCCGCTGTCGCTAGTGACAGTTAAGTTGATCGCGGTAGTGCGCGTCAGGCTGCCGCCTGAACCGTTAACAGTAACGCTGTAGGCTCCGACCGCAGTCGTCGAGCCGGCTGAGATTGTCAGCGTCGATGAACCTGCGCCGGGCGCAGCGATCGATGCCGGATTGAAGCTTGCTGTCGCTCCCACCGGCAAGCCCGTTACGGTAAGCGCAACCGCCGAATTGAAACTTCCCGACAGAGTCGTCGTGATCGTCGACGTGCCTGAACTGCCGCGAGCAATTGTCAGCGCTGACGGCGATGAAGAGATTGCGAAGTCGGCGGCCGCGCCGCCTGAGGTCGTAGCGTTCAGCGCAAAGTCATCCACGACAAAGGAAGTTTTCAAGCTTGCGTCTTCCGTGCCGACCAGAAAGACCTGGATGGTCTGGCCCTTGTAAGCCGAGACATCGAACGAGACTTGCGCATATCCCGCGCCGGCATTCAAATTCGAATACGTCGCCAGCGTCGTCAACACCGCGCCAGATGAGTTGCGAAGCTGCACCTTCAAAGTGTCGTACGCCGTTGTCGTCGTCGTTTCCGTCGTGTCGATGTGCAGCCAGAACGAGAGCGCGGCCTGGGTCGTCGTCGACGGAATACTGACCTGTTGCAGGATGCTGTCGGTGTGAACTGAGCCGTAGCCGTTCAGCCAGGCCTTCCACGATCCCGTATGCGGGGCTTCGAAAGTTGAGTTATCGATGACGCCCGCGCTCACGATCCAAGGCGCCGGGTTCGACGATCCGTTTTCGAAACCAGTATTGCCAAGCAGTTGTTGCGTCGTGCCGCCGCTCGTCACCGTCAAATTGATCGTGGTGGAATGCGTCTGCCCCCCGCCCGTGCCGTTGACCACCACATTGTAAGTCCCCACTGGAGTTGCAGTGCCCACAGAGAGAGTCAAAGTAGATGAACCTGCGCCAGGCGCGCCGATCGATGAGGGGGTGAAACTCGCGGTCGCTCCGACCGGCAAACCTGAAGCCGAGAGGGAGATCGATGAATTGAAGTTCCCCGAAAGCGTCGTCGTAATCGTCGACGTTCCCGATCCGCTCTGGGCGATTGTCAAAGCCGTCGGCGACGCGGCGATCGAGAAGTTTGGATTGAAGAGGATGTCGATGATGGGATGCAGTTCGATGCCGTTGGGCGCGAGACCTTCCTGTCCTTCCAGGTAGTCGAAGAATCCCACTCCGGTAATTTGCACGGGCACATTGGCGGTTTGGAAAGTCGTGGTCGCGGTGAACATCGCGTCAAACTGAGCGCGCGCGTGCGCAATGCCGGCGGCGAAAGGGCTGCCGGGTCCGACGCACCCCGGCGCCGGAATTTCCGCAATCATTGTGCGTCCCGCGCTGTCAGCCAACACCATGTGGTAATCGGAGTCGTACGCCAACACATATTTCACCAGCGTGGCATTGATTACCCAGACAGTTGTTTCCGTTGGCTGGATGCGATTGTTGTCGGGCAGCGAAGCCGGGGCCGTAATGCCCGTGAGATTGGCGATCGTCGTGGGGTTTAGTGAGCTGAGGTTTACCAGACCGGCATCCGGATCGGTTCCGGTTTTCACCGACCAGCGCTCGACGCCGCACTGCGCCGGCGTCCGGGCGGGCAGGAGCATCAGCAGCACAACGCCGAGAAATGATAAGTAGGACAATCGCTTCATAACGAATCTCAGGCTGCACGCGAAACCATTGAGTGATCTTGCTGAGCCTGGTCGAGGCAGCTTCTCAATTTCTCAGCCAAAGCGCCCACGTGCGGTTCCTTGATGATGTTGATGTGATTGCCGGGAATTTCATGCACCTCGATCTCGCCGGCAACTAATTCTCGCCAGCCTTCGTGCAAGTCGTAATCGGCCGTCAGATCGCTGGCCAGAAAGAGCGTCACGTTGCCCGCATATGTTTGCGGCACATAGTCCTTCACCGCGGTGAAGTTGATCTCTTCGATGTTCTTTAAGACCGGAGGCAGCGGCCGGCCGACGCGTTTGTAGATCTTGTAAGCGCGGCGATATAGCTTGTGTTTGATTTTGTCCGGCGCGTACCGGAGTTTGTTGAGTAGATAACCAACCTTCGCGCCGGCCCCGAGTTGCCGCAGGTTTTCGATGTGCGACGATAACTTTTTCGCGTAACGGCTGGCGCGCTGACCCAGGGTGCCTGAACCCGGCAACAGTTTGAAGTAACCGGCGGGGTAAGTATCAAGCAAAGCCAGAAGCGCTACCTCTTGCCCTGCGGCCGAAAGTTGGCAGGCCATCTCGAAGGCGATCGTGCCGCCGCCCGAGCGGCCACCGATCAGGTAAGGACCTTCGGGCTGCACGTCGCGCATCTCGGCGATGTAGTGCGCGGCCATCTCTTTGATCGTGGAGTGCGGTTCTTGTTTGCCGTCCAGTCCCTTCGCTTGTAATCCATAGAAGGGCTGATTGGGACCCAGGGCCCGCGCGAGATCGCGATACTCAAGCACGTTGCCGCCGGCCGCGTGAACGCAGAAGAATGGCGCACACTGGTCGCCGCCCTGGATCATCACCAGCGAAGACCACGCCGCCTGCCAACCCTCGTCGCGGAGCGCGCGGGCCAGTTGTTTCACAGTCGGCGCAGAAAACAACGTAGCCAGGGGGAGATTCTTGCCGAACAATTTTTCAATTTGCGCGAACAGCCGTACGGCCAGCAAAGAGTGGCCGCCGAGTTCAAAGAAGTTGTCGTTGACACCGATCGCGTCAATGCCCACAACTTTCTCCCAAAGCCTGGTTAGCTTTAATTCCAGCTCGTCGCCCGGCGCTGAGAATCCTTTGGCCGGATTCGGCTTGAAACCGTTTGTCGAAGGCAACGCGCGGCGATCGACTTTGCCCGAGGGTGAAAGCGGCAGCGTCTCGAGCACCACGAAGACCGAAGGCACCATGTGGCCAGGCAGTTTCTGTTGTAAAAAGCCGCGCAGCTCGTCGACGATCAATTCGCGGGCTTCGCACGCCGTCAGATACGCAACCAGGTGTTTGTCGCCTTCATCTTTGCGGGCAATGACGACGGCTTCACGAACTGATGAATGTTCGGCCAGGGCGGCTTCGATTTCGCCCAACTCGATGCGGAACCCGCGCACTTTGACTTGATTGTCGATGCGGCCCAGAAAATCGATTTCGCCGGTGGCGCGATAGCGAACCAGATCGCCGGTCTTGTAAAGGCGCGCGCCGGACGCACTCGAAAACGGATCGCGCACGAACCGCTCTGCATTGAGTTCAGGACGATCGAGATAGCCATGCGCCAGTCCGTCGCCACCGATGTAAAGCTCGCCCGGAACCCCTATGGGCGCGGGATTCATCCACGCGTCGAGAATGTAAACCGAAGTGTTCGAGATGGGATAACCAATCGGCACTGAGCCGTTGACCTGCGCCAGATCTTCCAGCGGATAACAGCAAGTGAAAGTCGTGTTCTCAGTCGGACCGTAACCGTTGATTAGGCGACAGTCTTTCAGCTGCTCGACAACGCGGCGCACGTGCGGCACGGACAGAACATCCCCGCCGGCGAGCAACTGGCGCAGGCCCCGCAAGTCGTCGAGGTGATTCTCAACCATCAGACTAAACAGCCCTGCGGTCAGCCACAGCGTCGTTACGCGATACCGCTTGAGCGCAAGACCTAATTCTTGCAACGAGACTTGGGCCGGCGGCATCAGCGCGAGCCGCGCGCCGTTCAGCAGGCTTCCCCAAATCTCGAAGGTCGCCGCGTCAAACGAGACGGGCGCGAATTGCAGGAAGACTTCATCTGCCGAAAAGCTCGCGTAGTTTGTGTTCTTAACCAGTCGCACGACGTTGCGATGTTTCACCGCGACGCCTTTAGGCTTTCCCGTCGAACCCGACGTGTACATCACGTAGGCGAGACTGTCCGCGGTCGTTATGACTTGCGGATTGTCCTGGCTCTCGCGCGCGATTGTCTCCGACAAATCATCTATGCAGATCACTTCCGCAGCGCTCGGCGGCAGATTCAGTAACAGCGAACTCTGCGTCAGCAGCACCGGCACGCGCGCATCTTCGAGCATGAACTTCAGACGCGCTTGCGGATAATCCGGATCGAGCGGCACGTACGCGCCGCCGGCTTTCAGGATCCCGAGCAGTGCCACGATCATTGCCGGCGAGCGATCAATGCAAACCCCAACCCGCGTGTCGGCTGTGACTCCGCGCTTTCTCAAGTAATGCGCCAGTTGGTTCGCCCGGGCGTTCAGTTCGTGGTAGGTCAGTTGACCGGCGCGCGAAATCAGTGCGAGTGCCTCTGGCCGGCTTTCGACCTGCTGCTCAAACAGTTCCTGCATACAGCGGTCTGACGGGTAGTCGGTTTTCGTGTCGTTCCACTCAAACAGCAACTGGCGGCGTTCGGCCTGGTTCAGAAGCGGCAGATGGGAAATTCTCTCTTCCGGATTTGCGACCAGACCGGCGACTAAGTTCTGAAAATGACCCATCATCCGCACGATCGAGTCGGCTTCGAACAAGTCGGCGTTCGATTCGAACAAGCAAACCAGTTGGCCGTCTCGTTCGACAATGTCCAGAGTCAGATCGAAGTTGGCCATCGTGTTGCCGACGCGAAAGTGTTCGACCTTCAGCCCCGGAAGTTGCAGCGGCGGCAGCTCTTCGTTTTGCAGCACGAACATCACCTGAAATAGCGGGTTGTGCGCGAGCGAGCGATCGGGTTGCAACTCTTTCACCAGTTGCTCAAACGGCACGTCCTGGTTCGCATAGCCGCCAAGCGCAGTTTCTCTGACGCGGCGCAGCAATTCGCGACCCGTGGGGTTCCCCGCCAGACTGGTGCGCAGCGCCAGCGTGTTAATGAACAGTCCAATCAAGTCCTCAGTCTCTGGCAGCGAGCGTCCTGCGATCGGCGTGCCGACGACGATGTCTTCCTCGCCGGTGTAGCGATAGAGCAGCAGCTGATAAGCCGTCAGCAGCGTCATGAAAAGCGTGACGTTTTCTTTTTGGCAGAACAGTTTCAGATTGCCAGTGAGTTGTTTCGACAGAGAGACCTCGTGTTGCGCGCCGCGAAACGCCTGATAGGCCTGCGCGTTTGGTCTGGGATTATCGGTCGGCAACTCGAGCACCGCAGGCAGAGTGGCGAACTGCTGCTTCCAATACGAGAGTTGCGATTCGTACGCTGCGCCCGCGAAACTCTGGCGCTGCCATTCGGCGTAGTCGGCGTACTGAATCGGAAGTTCACCGAGCGGCGACGGTTTGCCCGCCGAAAACGCTTCGTAAAGCGCCGTCAATTCCTGGTGAAAGACCCCGACGGACCAACCGTCAGTGACGATGTGGTGCGTGGTCACGACCAGGATGTGTTCGTTTGAGGTGAGCCGCAGCAAGACTGCCCGAATCAATGGCCCGCGAGAAAGATCGAACGGACGCATTGCTTCCTGTTTCAGGCTTCGCTGCGCTTCCGCTTCGCGCTCTGCCTTTGGCAATTCGCTCAGGTCGATGAGCGGAAGCTCAAGCGATAACTGCTCTGCAATGATTTGCCGGGGAGCTCCGCCGATTAAGGAAAACGTTGTTCTCAACGCCTGATGCCGCGCCACGATGCAGTGCAACGCCTGCTGCAAAGCGGCGATGTCCAGCTGACCGGTTAAGCGCGCGGCCGTCGGCGTGTGATAGATCGAAGAGCCGGGCAGCAGCTGGTTGAGAACCCAAAGACCCTGCTGGTTGTGCGAGAGCGGCGCCGATTCACGGTTCGCCGCGCGCGAAATAGACGGCGCCCCGCCCCGGCGTTGCTTCTTCAGCGTCATTTCAAGCAGCGCCAGTTTCGCGGGCGAAAGAGTGGCCAGTGGTTCTCTAATAATCGTGTTTGCGGACATGTTCGTTTTCAGGTATCAGACTTTGGCGTAAGACGTCAGCTCAGTTTCGTTTTGGGCCAGCTCCGTGGTTAGCCGCTGCTGCGCTTCCTCATCCGAGAGGCCGGCCAATTCCGCAAGCAGCAGGGCCAGGTCACTCTCTTGTTCGTCGCGCGGACGACGCGCTTCGAGCAGCGCCGCGAGTTCAGCGATCGTTGGCGACCTGAGAACATCAACCATGCCCAATTCAATCTGCATCGTGTGGCGCAGATTCGAGACGACACGAGCGGCCAGCAATGAATGCCCGCCCAACTCGAAAAAGTTGTCATACACGCCGACGCGCTCGAGTTTTAGGGCTTCGCACCACGCGCTCGCCAGGAGCGCTTCCATCAACGTTCTGGGCGCGACAAAGCTCTCACAGGCTTCCGGCCTGAGTTGTTGAGGCTCGGGCAGCGCGCGCCGATCAATCTTTCCGTTCGGCATCAGCGGTAACGCGGCAATCGTTTCCAGCGCCGCCGGCAACATGTACGACGGCAGTTTCGCTTTCAGAAAGTTGCGCAGTTCCGTGAACGTCAGTTGAGATCCGCCTGCCGGCACGACGTACGCGATCAGGCGTTTGTCGCCGGCATCGTCTTCAAACAGAACTACGACGCTGTCCGTTACGCCCGGATGATTTCTCAGCGCCTGCTCGATTTCTCCGAGCTCGACGCGGAAGCCGCGAATCTTGATCTGATTATCGACGCGCCCCACGAATTCGATGTTTCCGTCAGAGTTGTAGCGAACGAGGTCGCCGGTCCGGTAAAGCTTCGCGGTTGCGTCTTTGCTGAACGGATCGGAAATGAATTTTTCCGCCGTCAGTTCCGGCCGATTTAGGTAACCACGAGCGACGCCGGCGCCACCGATGTAGAGTTCGCCCGGGACGCCGATCGGCACCGCCCGCCGCAGCTCATCCAGTACGTACGCAGTCGTATTCAGAATTGGCCGGCCGATCGAAACGTTTTGCCGCAGACCGTTTTCATCCGGTTGCCTGAGATCGCACATCGTGACCGCGACAGTCGTTTCAGTCGGGCCATAGCTGTTCACCAGCCGGACAGATTCGCCGGCGAATGTTTGCCAAACCCGTACGCGTTCCAGCAGTGCTTTCTCTCCGCCGATGATCACCAGACGGACGGAGGCGGGCAGCATCACGCGTTCCCCGTCCAGCGCGTCGGTGAGTTCGTGCCAATAGGCCGTCGGTAGATCCAGGACGGTTACTCGCCACGCGCCGCATTGATTCAGGAATTCACGCGGCGAACTGATCATTTCATCCGTTCGCAAGACCACGGCCGCGCCGCAAACCAGAGCCGAATAGATTTCTTCAGCGCTCAGATCGAAACTGAGCGAAGCGAATTGCAGGACGCGATCGAAGGGTTTGATTTCGTACGCGGCCACCGCGGCCTCGACAAAATTTACGAGTGACCGATGCTCGATTTGGACGCCTTTGGGATTGCCCGTCGAACCAGACGTGTAAATTATGTAGGCGAGATTCCGCGGCGTGATTTCAACCGTCAGGTTGTCTTCGCACTCCCGGGCGATGATTTCCACGTCACTATCGACGGGAATCAGCCGGGCGCCGCACGTCGGAATGTCTTTGACCAGACGATCCTGCGTCAGCAGGAGAGACAGGCCGGCATCCTCAATCATGAAAGCGATTCGCTCGGGTGGATACGTGGGATCAAGCGGCACGTAAGCACCGCCGGCCTTGAGCACGGCTAGAATGCTGATTAGCATTTCGAAGCTTCGCTCAACGCAGACGCCGACCAGGACTTCCGGGCCCACACCCTGCTTTCCCAGGTAGCGAGCCAGCTGGTTCGCCCGGGCGTTGAGTTCGCGGTAAGTCAGTTGCTCGCCTGCAAATTCTGCGGCAATGGCGTCAGGAGTTCTGGCAACCTGTGCTTCGAAGAGTTCGTGAACGCAGGAGTCACCCGAGAATTCAGCCGCGGTGTCGTTCCACTCAACCAGCAGTTTCTCGAGTTCCGATTCGCTCAGCAGCGACAGTTCCGAAAGGCTTTGATCGGGATTCGCGACAATTCCCGTCAACAGATTCTGAAAATGCTCCAGCATCCTTTGCATGGTCGCCGGTGCAAACAGGTCGGTGTTGTATTCAAACGAGGCGCGTAAGCCATTTGCCTGCTCTTCGACTTCGAGTGTCAGATCAAACTTTGATTTGGTGCGGTCGAGCTGGAACGAACTCAACGTTAGTCCGGCCAGGGAGATGTCAGCCGGCGGGTCATGCAATGCAAACATTACCTGGAAGAGTGGCGTGCGGTTCGTGCTTCGATCGGGGCGCAGCTCTTCGACTATTCTCTCAAAGGGCACTTCCTGATGCGTGTAGCTTTCCAGCGCGGTTTCGCGCGCCTGGCCGAGGAATTCGCGAAAGGTTGGATTGCCTGACAAATCGCCGCGCAATGCGACTGTGTTAACAAAAGCGCCAATCAGATTTTCCGTTTCGACATGCGTGCGGCCGGCAATCGGTGAGCCAACCACGATGTCGTCCTGTCCGGTGTAACGAAACAGCAGAGTCTGAAAAGCGGCGAGCAGGGTCATGAACAACGTCGCGCCTTCGCGCTGGCTCAAGGCTTTAACGCGACGGCTGAGATCTACCGGCAGCAAGACGGACTCTTGCGCGCCGTTGAACGTACGCATTTGTGGCCGCCGGTAATCCGTCGGCAGGTCCAACGACGCGGGCGCGTTTGCAAGCTTCTGCTTCCAGTAATCCATCTGGCTCGTCAATGCCTGGCCCTTGAAACGCTCCCTTTGCCACAGCGCAAAATCCGCGTACTGAAGCGGCAACTGCGGCGCTGACGCATCGGACTGATAACGCGTTATTAGTTCGCGCAGCAGAACATCGATGGACCACCCGTCGCAAATGATGTGGTGCAGCGTGATTAGCAAAAGGTGCTCGTCCCGCCCGAACTTCAGCAGCCTGGCTCGAAACAGCGGGCCGCGCGCGAGATCGAAATGCTCCTCCACCTCGGCAGTCAGCACTTGTTGAACTTCGGCTTCACGCTCAGAAGCTTCGAGGTTCGACAGATCAGAAACGTTGAGAGCGAATGGCAGCGACGATGCGATGCTCTGCACGGGCGATCCATCGTTGAGAACAAAGGTTGTGCGCAGAATTTCATGGCGGGCTACGACGGCGGCGAATGCCTGCTGCAACTTTGCCGCTTCGAGTGGGCCGGCGATCTTGATCGCGGCGCGCACGTTGTAATGCGAACTGTTTGGCTCAGCCTGGTCCAAAAGCCAGAACTGCTGCTGCGGAAACGAAAGCGGCGCGGTTCCATTTCGCTCCGCCGGCCGGCATGGGCTGATCGCGAAAGGCGTCGCGGCGGCCGCTGTGCCGATCGCCTCGGCCATCAAGGCCACCGTCGGACGCTCAAAGAGCAAACGTGGCGGCACTTCGATCTTGAGCGCGTTGCGAACGCGCGAACAGACCAGCGTGGCCAGCAGAGAGTTCCCGCCCAACTCGAAAAAGTTGTCGTGCGTGCCGACGCGTTCAATCCGCAGAACTTCGCTCCAGATTTCTGACAGGCGCGTTTCAGCCACGGTGCGCGGCGCGACGTAATCGGCGGCCAGCTCCGGTCTCGCGTTGTCCGGATCGGGCAAAGCCAATCGATTTACTTTTCCATTTGCTGATAAAGGCAACGCGTCCAGCTTAACGAACGCTGACGGAACCACGTAATCCGGCAGTTGGCCGCTCATGAACGCGCGCAGCTCGCTTACACTCGGCGTGGCACCTTCAGCCACGAAGTAGGCGATCAGCCGCTTCTCTCTGTTAGTGTCGTTGCGGGCGATCACCGCGCATTCGCGAATCGCCGGATGGCCGGCCAGAGCAGCTTCGATTTCGCCAAGCTCTACCCGAAAGCCGCGCAACTTCACCTGTTGATCTCGCCGCCCGACAAATTCGATTTGACCGTCGGCATTGAGCCGGGCCCAGTCGCCGGTGCGATAGAGCCGCGTCCCCGGTGTATCACTGAAGGGATGCGCGATGAATTTCGCGGATGTTTGCGCGGCGGAGTTCAGATAGCCGCGGCCAACGCCGGCGCCACCGATGTACAACTCGCCCGCGACGCCGAGCGGACACGGCTGTTGGGCTTCGTCGAGAATGAAAATCTCGCTGTTGGCGATCGGCTCGCCAATTGGGATGATCTTTGTCTCGCTATTAAAGTCGGCCGGAATGCGATAGAGCGCGACGATGCCGGCGGTCTCGGTTTGGCCGAACATGTGTACGTGCCGTGCCGGATGGCGAAACTCAGCAGCCCACGTGCGCGGAATATCAGACAGCAGCGGCTCGCTGGCGGAAAGCATTAAACGCAATTTGTTATCGAGCAAATCCTGTCGAGTAAGGGCATCGAGATTCGCCAGCACCGCAGTGCAGTTGCGCCAGAACGACGGCACCGCATCCATGATGGTGACGCCGCGTTGCCTGATCATTGCAAACAGCGCGAGCGGATCTTTGCGTTGCTCGGATGTCGCGATTACGACCGTCGCGCCCTGGGACAACGGCAGCATCAACTGCCGGCGCGATGACGAGAAGGCAATCGAAGCGGTGTGAAGATAGCAATCGTCACGCGTGATCTGAAGTTCATGATCGAGCGCCAGGAGATAGTTCGCCAGATTGCCATGCGTGATCACCACGCCCTTGGGCTTGCCGGTCGATCCGGACGTGTAGATAACGTAGGCGAGATCGTCTGGCGCCGGACAGTCAGAAAGGTTCGTGTCCGGGTTTCCTGAGATCGCCGGCCAGTCCTGGTCGAGAAGAACAACCCGGGTCTGCTTTCCCTCCCCCCCTGGGGGAAGGTTAGGGTGGGGGCTTACCGCGTCGCAAGCCCTCTCCCCTGGCCCCTCTTCCAGGGGGAGAGGGGAACTTTGTCTATAAGACTCGCCCGCGAGTCTTATTTCGAGCGTCGACTTCGTCAGGACCAGCGCAGGACGCGCATCGTCGAGCATAAAAGCCAGACGTTCCTGCGGGTATTCCGGATCCAAAGGCAAGTAGGCCGCGCCGGATTTCAGAATCCCGAGGATGCCGACCGCCATGTCCAGCGAGCGCTCGACGCAAATCCCTATGAGTGACTCGGCGCCGGCTCCCAGACTTTGCAGATAACGCGCCAGTTGATTGGCGCGCGCGTTCAGCTCGGCAAAAGTGAGCGTTCCGTTTTCGTAAATGACTGCCGGCTGGTGCGGCGCGCTCGACACCTGTTCTTCGAACAACCGCGAGAACGGCCGCTCGGTGAAGTGATCCATCCGCGCGCCACGCAGGTGCGCCCGCGGTTGCAACGCAGCATCGGCCAGAGGTTCTATTTCGAGAATTTTTTTCTCGGTAACTGGTTGGGGCATGTCTGTTAGGACTCTTCGAGCGCGAGTCGCTCGACCCGGCGATTTTATCTTGCGGCTACTTCAGTACTTTCTTTGCTGAGCTTGATGATGTGTCCTACCTTGTGCTTCAGGTCTGTCTGCACGGCGACGTACAGGTCTCCCTGATCATCCACGGTGATCCCTTGAAGTTGTTTAAAGGAGCCGGCAAACGTGGCAATTGGTTTCAACCCATCATTCGGCGTATACACGTACACTTTGCCAAAGTGTTCGTCGGCTATATAAAGCAAGCCATTGACGTACCAAAGGGCTTCCGGCGAAAACGAGTCTCGCCGATCGATTAGACGATGGAGGTTGCGATTCGGATCCAGCATGTAGAGGACGTTGTCCTCTTCATCGGCGATATACAGATTGCCTTTGTCATCGTAAACCAGGCCCTCTGGTCTGGTGATTCCGTATTCTTTCCCAATAAATTCCGACACCGCGCCATCTCTGGTGACGCGGAACACTTCGTGTTGCTCGCCATCGCCGACCAGAATTGAACCGTCGGGAGCAAGCGCGATGCCTTTAGTGTAGACGAGTCCCTTGTCTCTTCCGGCCACCAGGCGTCGATTACCGCCAGCGTCGACTTCCCACAACCCTCCAACATCGTCATCAGTGAAAAAGGCGTTACCCTCAGAGTCAACGACAAGCTTCTCGGGTGACGAAATGCCAAAACTAGAGTCCATAAGGGTTTTCAATCCATCCGCTTTGCTCCAAACTTCGAGAGCAGAGCCGCCCTCGTCAGCAATGTAGAGCTTTCCCTTATGCCAGATCAGACCATCGGGCGAGCCAAATCCCATCTTGTTGGTGGCAAAGACGCTTGCCTTGTACGACTGGTCGGTCATGAGGACCAGCCCTTCCTTTTGCAGCCCGCAGGAAGCCGTAAAGAAGAGACCGATCAGGACGAAAATTATGCTTAGTCGCTTCATAATGAATTTAACTCTTTCGTTGCGCCATCTGATTAAGAAATTCAGCTAATCCCAAACAGCACGTGCCGTCTGACTGCCGCGAGCAGTCCGAAAAAGGCCCGCACGTGGGTCAGGGTGCTGGACACTTCGAACATGACCGCGAAAATGATCGCGCTCGACAGCGCGCTGTAGCGCAAAGTCAGCGGCGGCAACTTATCAAGCAACCTGCCAAAGCGCTGTTGCGCGGCATACTGAATGATCGACAACTCGATAAGCGCGACTGCACCACCGGCGGCGATATCGATTGGCGTGTGTTGGCCGCTGATCATTTTCGCGGCGAGGATCACAAAGACCGTCCAACCCAGCGCCACCAGTCCCAGCCGGCGAGAGGCGAGCCAAATTCCCAGAGCGATGGTGATGAAAAACCCGGCGTGATCGCTGGGGAACGATCCCAGATCGTTGGTTTGCACGTCGCCGCTCAGCAGTGCTCGATAATCTTTCTGGCTGGCTTCGTCTAAAGGAATGCGCGTGGGCATGCGTTTCATTTCGACGAGCTGGTCTCCTTCCAGCCGGAAAATCTTCTGCGTTTGAATGTCTGGTCGCGGCAAGAAGATTGTGTGCGAAAGCAGTTTCGTGGTGCCGAGAACAAACACTGAGGCAATCAGCGTCGTGATCAGAATCTTTCGCCGGGCATTAGTTCCTTCAGTAGTTTTGCCGCCGTACCACGCTGCCAGGAAACAGCAACCGATTACGCCGGCCTTGGCGAGATCGTTATCGAGGAAAAACGCCACGACGTTGTCGAACAGCCATGAGCGTCCGGCCACACTGTTGATGAGCAGCGAAAGCTGATTGTTTAAGTCAGTCAGGCGGCTCGCGAATGACATCAAAAGCGTTGAAAAAACGAGTGCGTGAATCAAGACATTGGCCTCCTCTTCGACCTTGCGGTACCAGAAAATCCGAAGCGCCCAGCGTCAAAACACCGGTCCGCCTGAAATAAAGTTCTCTTGGAAAGAAAATCGCAAAGGGCCTTTTCTGCCAGAAAAATGGCCGGAAATTGAGACTTAGAGTGACTATTTCTGCGACTGACTGTCGCCGTTTGGCGCGGTTGCACGCAACACGACCTTCAACCGCTGAATCGGGCAGGGGTCGAACGCTCGTGAGGAGAGGGAAATCGCGGCGAATTAATCATTTAAATACTTCGCGCAGAGGGTTTTAGTCTGTCGCTAAATCGGGTTGTCGATTGAGCGTCAATGAGTTCATAGAGATGTCTGTCAACATCACAACTTCTACGCAACCGTACTTGCCGAATCAATCAATGACGGGGCCGCGTTCCTATTCGCGCAACCGGAGTGTTGCGGAACTGGTGACCGCTCAGGCAGCCGCAAAGCCAAACGCCGTCGCGCTCATGGCTAGCGGTGGTGATTCGGTCACTTACGGAGAGTTGGATAAACGCGCCAACCAACTGGCGAATTATCTAATCGCGCTGGGCGTCGGACCAGAAACCATCGTGGGGCTTTGCCTTGATCGTTCGCCCGAATCAGTGATGTGCGCGCTGGCAGTTCTTAAAGCCGGCGGTGCTTATCTGCCGCTTGATCCTGCTTACCCATCTGAGCGCCTGCTCTTCATGCTGAACGACGCCCGTCCGCGCGTGTTGATTACGCGGGCAGAGTTAGCCGAAAAATTTTCCGCAGGGCCGTGGAAGGTTGTACGCCCTGGACGCGATCGAGAGATCGAAAACTATTCGACCAACTCTCCGGCCACTCAGGCCAGGCCCGATCAGCTCGCCTATATCATTTACACGTCCGGATCAACAGGTCGTCCAAAGGGCGTTGAGATCAACCACGCGAGTTTGCTGAATCTTGTGTCCTGGCACAGACGTGAGTTCGACGTCACGCGTCAGGACCGAGCCAGCCATCTCGCCAGCGTGGGATTCGACGCGGCGGTGTGGGAAGTGTGGCCGTACCTTACTGCGGGAGCGAGTCTGCACCTGCCAGACGAAGTCACTCGCATCTCGCCTGCGCTGCTGCGCGATTGGCTGTTGGCTAACCAGATTACGATTAGCTTTCTTCCCACCGCGCTGGCTGAGCACGTGATGACTTTGGAATGGCCGGCGAACACTGCTTTGCGATTCTTGCTCACGGGCGCCGACACCCTGCATCGCTATCCGACCGACAACTTGCCGTTCAGTTTGGTTAACAACTATGGACCGACGGAATGCACGGTGGTGGCCACTTCGGGACGAGTGCAAAACGGAGCAGGTGGATTGCCGACGATTGGCCGCCCGATCGACAACACGCAGGTTTACATTCTCGACGAAAAGCTTCAGCGCGTTCCTGACGGAGCGTCAGGAGAGTTGTGTGTTGGCGGCGTGGGCGTGGCGCGCGGCTATCTGAATCGCCCGGAACTAACGGCGAAACAATTCGTTCCCGATCCGTTTGCCGCGCAGCCGCAGGCGCGTCTTTATCGCACCGGCGACCTGGCGCGCTATCTGGGTGATGGCGAGATTGCTTACCTGGGACGCATCGACGAACAGATGAAAATTCTCGGACACCGGATCGAACCAAACGAAATCGAGGCAGTGCTCGATCGCCACCCGGCGATCGCGTCGAGCGTGGTTACGGCTCGCGGCGCTGCCGGTGAAGAAAAGCGACTCGCGGCTTATCTGGTGCTGAGTAACGGAACGACTCCGGCGGCCGCCGACCTCCGCGGTTTCCTGCAAAGCGAATTGCCCGGCTACATGGTGCCGTCAGTATTCGTTACGATGCCGGCGATGCCGCTGACTGCAAACGGCAAAGTTGATCGCGCCCTGCTGCCCGAACCAAATGCTGTGAATACGCTGCGCGACGAATCCTTCCTGCGGCCCCGCACTCCAATCGAACAGCGACTGGCAAAGACCCTGTGTTCGCTGCTGAATCTGAGTGAAGTGAGCGTTAGCGATAATTTTTTTCTGCTCGGCGGACACTCGCTGCTGGGAACGCAGCTCATCGTAAAGATTCGCAGCACGTTCGGCGTCGACTTGGCGCTGCGGACGCTGTTCGACGCGCCCACGATTGCCGAACTTGCCGCCGAGATCGAAAAGCAGATCATTGCCAAAGTAGAAAACATGAGCGAAGCAGAAGCCCAGGCGTTGCTTGGCTGAAGCCAAAGACATTTTCCATTTGGCATTTTCCAATTTTCATTTGTC
This sequence comes from Pyrinomonadaceae bacterium, assembly GCA_035300785.1. Classification (GTDB taxonomy): domain Bacteria; phylum Acidobacteriota; class Blastocatellia; order Pyrinomonadales; family Pyrinomonadaceae; genus UBA11740. The sequence continues at coordinate 16,712 of DATGVD010000384.1, forward strand.
ATCGATTGGGCGTCGAATACCGCAAGGCAACGAGTTGCAAGAGCACCTTTTAAATCCAACGACCGAACCAGGGGCGGTTAACATCTCTGAAGCCAAGCGCGCCCTGCTGCAAAAGTATCTGCGCGGAGAAGTTGACGACGACCTGACTTCGTCGCGCTCGATCGCTCGGCGTTCGCGCGCGACCGCGCCGCGGCTTTCGTTTGCGCAGGAGCGGCTTTGGTTTCTTGATCAGTTGATGCCCGCCTCGCCGGTCCTCAATGTTCCGATCGCAGTGCGACTTTCGACACCAATCGATTTGAGCGCGCTGCAACGCAGTCTCAAAGAGATTGTGCGCCGTCATGAAGTGTTTCGCACTACCTTCATAACCGTTGAAGGCAGACCAGAGCCGGTAGTTTCCGCCGATCTCGATCTCCAATTGGCGGTAATCGATCTCACGACGCTGCGCGAGGCGGAACGCGAGACGGAAGCGCGCCGCTTAATCAAAGAAGAAGCGGTCCGTCCATTCGATCTCGCCTGCGGCCCGCTGATCAGAACCGGTCTGATACGACTCAGCGAGCTGGAATCGATTTTTCTTCTGACGATGCATCACATCATCAGCGACGGCTGGTCGATTGTGCTGTTCTTTCAGGAGCTCTCGGCGCTGCACCGCGCATTCGCAAATGGCCACAACTCACCGCTGGCCGAACTTTCAATTCAATACGCCGACTACGCGGCCTGGCAGAGAGAATGGCTGCGCGGCGAAGTGCTCGAGCGGCAACTGTCTTACTGGAAGAATCAATTGAGCGGCGAGCTGCCGGTGCTTGAGTTGCCGACGGATCGACCGCGGCCGGCGATGCAAACCTATCCCGGCGCGCGCGCAGGCCTGACGTTATCAAGAGAGTTGAGCCAGGCCCTGGTGGCGCTCAGTCAGCGCGAAGGCGTGACGTTGTTCATGACGCTGCTGGCCGGGTTCAAGGTCTTGCTTCATCACTACACGGCGCAGGAAGACATCATCGTCGGCGCGCCGATTGGCAACCGCCCGCGGGCGGAAACCGAAAAGTTGATTGGGTTCTTTCTGAACAATCTCGCGCTGCGCACGGATTTGTCAGGCGATCCCAGTTTTCGCGAACTGCTGTCGCGGGTGCGAAAGACTGCGCTGGACGCGTACGCGAATCAGGACGTGCCCTTTGAAAAAATAATCGGAGAGCTGAAGCCGGAGCGCGACCTTAGTCGCTCGGCGATCTTCCAGGTCTATTTCAACCTCTTCAGTTTTAGCGACGCGATCGAGCTGCCCGGGGCGACGCCGCAGACGATCAGTTTTGTAGACGCCTGGCTGCATTCCGAAGAGAACCAATCAAAGTTTGATTTGACGCTTTACGCCGGCCTGCAAGACGAAAGGTTGAAGTTGGCGTTTGTTTACAACAGCGATTTGTTCGAAGAAAGTTCGATTACGCGGATGCTGGCGCACTTGCGTAATCTGCTGGCGGCCGTCGTTGCCGATCCCGAAACTTCGATTTCCGAGTGCGCGCTTTCCGACAAGTCCGAGGTCTCAATTGAGGGAAACGACATTCGTCCGGCGAACGCGTTTACCAGGTTCGAACGGTCAGAAATCGAACAACCGATTACGAAACGCTTTGAAGCTCAAGTCAGAAAATATCCCGCGCGGATCGCCGTCAAGACCGCGAATCACGAATGGTCCTACGCGGAACTGAACACGCGAGCCAACCAGATCGCCCATATGATTCTCGAACTCGTTGGCGATAGTAAAGCCAGAATCGCGCTGCTGTTTGCGCACGACGCGCCGATGATCGCCGGCATGCTCGGCGTCTTGAAAGCCGGAAAGACCTATGTCCCGCTCGACCCGTCTCATCCAGTTGAGCGACTGTCGCAGCTCTTGCAAGACTCGCAGGCGATCGCGATCGTAACGAATGAAGAAAATCTAACGCTGGCGCGAACACTGAATGGTGTTGCTTTGCTCAATATCGAGGCTTTGGATTCGGCTGTCCCCAGCAGCGATTTGAATCTGAAAATTGATCCGAGCAGTCTCGCGTACATTCTCTACACGTCAGGTTCTACGGGTCGGCCGAAGGGCGTGATGCAGAACCACCGTAACGTTTTGCACTTCATTCGCGCGTACACGAACAACTTGCACCTTAGCGCCGGCGACCGTCTGACTTTGCTTTCCTCGTATTGCTTTGACGCGGCGGTGATGGACATCTACGGCGCGTTGCTGAATGGCGCGACGTTGTGTCCGCTCGACATTAAGGAAGACGGCTTCAGTCGTTTGTGCGAAGCGCTCAGCGAACAGGGAATGACAATCTATCATTCGACGCCCACGGTGTATCGCTATTTCGTCAGCGAGATGAAGAGTCGTGGCGAGTTTCCACAGCTTCGTTTGGTCGTGCTGGGCGGCGAAGAGGTCACGCCAAGCGATATCGAACTTTACCGAGAGAATTTCGCCGCTAATTGTTTGCTGGTCAACGGCCTCGGCCCCACGGAATCAACGGTAAGCCTGCAATACTTCATCGACAAGCAAACGGCAATTTCCGGCGCAAGAGTTCCGGTTGGCTACCCGGTCGACGACACAGAAGTCTTCTTAATCAGCCGGGCGGGCAAACGCGCAGAGATGTACGGCGAGATCGCGATTAAATCCGAACATGTGGCGCTGGGTTACTGGCGCAACGCAGTGGCAACCGACGCGGCTTTCTTCGGCAACGGATCAAGCGCGCGCGTCTATCGCACCGGCGATATGGGACGCCGTTTGCCCGATGGCGGCATTGTCTTTGCCGGCCGAAGAGAT
>DATGVD010000385.1:0-10830 GCA_035300785.1 Pyrinomonadaceae bacterium
TGATCACGATCGTCTTGCCCTGCTCGCGCATGCGGCGCAGGATGGCGAAGAACTCTTCAACTTCCTGCGGCGTCAAAACGGCAGTCGGTTCGTCGAGGATTAATAATTGAGCGTGACGGTAAAGCGCTTTTAGTAATTCGACTCGCTGCTGCTGTCCGACAGAGAGACTTTCGATGGTGGCGTTTGGATCGACGGCGAGCTTGAATTCATCAGAAACTTTCCGAATCTCTTCCGCCGCTTTCTTCAGATCCAGCGAAGCCGCGCTTCCCGGTTCAGCGCCGAGCACAATGTTCTCGGCCACAGTCATCGGCTCGACCAGCATGAAGTGCTGATGGACCATCCCGATGCCGAGTTTGATCGCATCGTGCGGCGTGCGAATCTCGCGCGCCTGGCCATTGATCAGAATCTCGCCGCCATCGGCCGTGTAGAATCCGTAGGCGATGCGCATCGCCGTCGACTTGCCGGCGCCGTTTTCACCGACGATGGCGTGAATCGTGGCCGGCTCGACTTTGATGCAGACCGCATCATTGGCCAAAACCGCGCCAAAGCGTTTGGTGATGTTGCGCAGCTCGATCACTGGTTCATCCTGTCGATCACAGTAATTTGCTTCGCTATGATTTTCTTTTTTGCCTCTTCGGCCGCGCGGATGGCCTCGGGCGAAACAAGGTTTTGGTTGTTGCTATCCATCACATAGCCCACCCCATCGGTGTCGAGACCAAACTCGTGAAAACCGCCCTTAAATTTGTGCGCCACCACGTCTTTGATGATGTCGTAAACCGCGTTGTCGACGCGCTTGACCATGCTCGTCAGGACAAATCCCGGCTTGACCATGTTTTGATTTGAATCGACGCCGATCACAAAATGCGTCGCGCGGCCGTTTTCTTTTCCGGATTGCTCGACTGCGTCAAAAGCGCCCAGCCCGGAATTACCGGCAGCAGTAAAAATCACATCCGCGCCTTTGTTGATTTGCGCCAGCGCAATTTCTTTGCCTTTGCCGGGATTATTCCAGGCCGCATCCGTAACGCCGACATAATTCTGAATGACTTGAATTTTCGGATTCGCGGCCTTCGCACCTTCTTCAAAGCCGCCCTCAAACCGGTGAATCAACCCGATGTCCATCCCGCCGATAAAACCGAGAGTGCCGGTCTTAGAGGTCATTCCGGCGATGAGGCCCACCAGATAAGAACCCTCATGTTCCTTGAAAACCAGCGAAGCGACGTTGGCTTTCGGCGTCTTGCCGTCGGCTTCGAAAATCACGCCATCGATGATCGCAAACTGGAGATTCGGATAATCGTTCGCTACCGATTGCATGATTGGGCCCTGAGCAAAGCCTACCCCGATGATCAGATCGTAACCGCGCTCAGCAAACGCGCGCATCGCCGGCTCGATAGAAACCGGATTGCCGGGTTCGACGTCGCGGAGGATTATGTCCAACTTCGGTTTGCCACAGCTCGTTTTGCCGTCAGGAAACATGCCGGTTTCGGCGCATTTCACGCCCGTCCAGGCCGCCGCGTTGAAAGAACGATCGTCTTTGCCGCCAATATCAAAAACAATCCCAACGTGAATCTTCGATTTATCGTCGGCGCCGTACAGCGAGCGATTGCACGCCGGACCGACGAACACGAGCGAAGAGAGCAAGAGCAAGACTAGTAAAAGTTTAAGTTTCATTAGGCGAAACCAATTTGGAGTGCGCTGACTAGTGGTCGCACTCTCCAAATTCACCCGTCGATCACTTCCTTGATCAAGACGGGCAGTTCCGGACGTGCGTCGCCAATTTCGTAAGCCGTTCGAATTCGCGGCGCGGCTTGCTGACCTCGATTCGAGTCGGCGCAATAGACCAGGCCGATCACATCGCCGGTGCGAACTTCATCGCCGATCTTAACTTCGCTCACAAATCCCACCGCCGGATCGATCTGATCTTCCACCCGCACGCGTCCGCCGCCGGCTTCCGCGATGGCATGCCCAACCTCTTCCGTATCAATCTGGCGGACAAATCCCGAGCGCGCCGATTCTACCTTAAACACCTTGTCTGTCAACGGCAGAACACCTGCCGGATCGTCACACACGCGCGGGTCGCCTCCCTGCGCTACGACGTTCTTTCGAAAACACTCCAGCGCCGCGCCTGAAGCGTGCACTTGCTGAATTCGAGCCCGCGCCTTTTCAACTGATGATTCAAGGCGTGACAACACGATCATGCGAGCCGCCAACTCGATCGAGAGATCGAGCACCGGGCGCGCGCCTTCATCAAACTCGCCGCGCAGAAGCTCGATAGACTCCCGCACTTCGACAGCGTTTCCCACGGCGCGGCCCAGCGGTTGGCTCATGTCGGTGATCAGAGCTTGCGATCGCACTCCCGCCGAGTTCCCCGTCTTAACCAGCGCGCGCGCTAATTCTCTGGCGCGATCCTGCTCGCGCATGAACGCGCCTGAGCCGGTTTTGACGTCAATGACCATCGCATTCAAACCGGCCGCACCTTTTTTGGAAATGATCGAAGCGACGATCAGGGGAATTGCTTCGATGGTCGCGGTCGCGTCGCGCAGCGCATACAGCTTTTTGTCGGCGGGCGCGATCTCCGCCGTCTGTCCGTTCATCGCAAAGCCCGCCTGGTCAAGCACGGCGCGGAATTCTTTCAGCGATAGATCGACGCGATAGCCGGGAATGGATTCAAGTTTGTCGAGCGTGCCGCCGGTGTGACCCAGTCCGCGTCCGGAAATCATTGGCACACAGACGCCTGCCGCCGCCGCGAACGGCGCGATCAAAAGCGAGGTCTTGTCGCCAACACCACCGGTCGAATGTTTGTCGGCCTTTGGTTTCGGAATGTCTGAGAAGTCGAGAATCTCGCCTGAGTGAAGCATTGCTTCAGTCAGTGCGGCTTGTTCGGCGTCGGTCATCCCCCGGAGAAAGATCGCCATCAGCAAAGCCGTGCTCTGGTAATCAGCGATTTCTCCGCGCGTCAGGCCGTTTACAAAGAACGTGATCTCTTCACGCGAAAGTTCCGCGCCGTCACGTTTTTTGCGAATGATGTCCTGGGGTCTCAACTCGATTCATCCGAAAGCAAAACCACTGCTTGCACACTCACCGCTTCGCCCCGGCCGACCGCGTCCAGGCCTTCACCTGTCTTTGCTTTCACGCTAACGCAGCCCTTGTCGACGTCGAGGGTCCGGGCCAGACTTTCGCGCATCGCTTCCATATGCTCGCGCAGCTTCGGTCGCTCCAGCGTGATCGTCGCGTCGGCGTTCACCAGATGGAAGCCACGCTCGCGCACCAGCCAGCAGACCCGCGCCAGCAATTGCAAGCTGTCGGCGTCTTTCCATTGCGGATCATAATCGGGAAAGTGTTGGCCAAGATCGCCTTCGCACACCGCGCCGAGGATCGCGTCTGCGAGTGCGTGAGCTAACACATCGCCATCAGAATGTCCTTCGGAGCCGCGATCGGCAGCAATCCTCACGCCGCCAAGGATCAACGGACGCCCTGCGGCCAGCCGATGCGTATCGTTACCGATGCCAATTCGAAACATAAAACAATGTGCTTTGAGCTTTGTACTTTGTCCTGTGTCGCTGGAAACCCGAACACTCCGAATTCACGTCAAAGTACAAAGTTCAAAGCCCGAAGTTCACTTGAACCCCTGCAGCAGGGTTTCAGCTAACGCAAGGTCCTCCTCTTCGGTAATCTTGATATTCCGGGAGCTGCCTTCCACGGCGACAATCTCGGCGCCGAGACGTTCGACCAGCAAACTATCGTCGGTCACTTCGACTCCTGCACTTTCGACTTCGTCCAGCTGATCGTAAGCGCGCTTCAGCAGATCGTAACTGAAACATTGCGGCGTTAACGCGCGTCGCAAGTTATGGCGGGTCAGCGTACGTTTGACGCGTCCGTTCTCAATGTCTTTGATGGTATCGGCGACGGGCGCCACCAGGATCGCGGCGCCGGTGGCCCTCGCCGCAACCACCACAGAATCGATTTCGTCCGAACTCACGAAAGGCCGTACGCCATCGTGCACGGCAACGATCTCGGCATTGGCAATCGCGTCCAAGCCACGCCGCACGGATTGCGCGCGGGTCGCGCCGCCCGGGACCACGCGCACCAACTTCCGAACTGCAAACTTTTCCGTCAGAGATGAAAACGCCGCCGTACTTTCGGCGGGCACAACCACGATGATTTCGTTGATCTCTTCACAGCGCTCGAATTGCCTGAGCGTGTGAATGATGATCGGAACGCCGCACAGTTCGAGGAATTGCTTGGGCTGGTTGCCGCCCAGCCGAGTTCCCTTTCCGGCGGCGACAACGATCGCGACGTTCATTCGTTATGACTCGGTATCGTTAATGCGCGTCAGGGAAGGGGCCGAACGCACTTCGCGCAGGGACCGGCGCGATCGTTCGCCGTTGCCGGCGCCGTCCGTTTCATCGCAAAGTCGCCCGAAGATCATCTTGCCCGCAGTGGTTTGCAGCACGCTGGTTACTGCGATGTCGGTGTTCTTGCCAATCAAACGTCGCGCATTGTCCACCACGACCATCGTGCCGTCATCGAGGTAGGCCACGCCCTGGTTGTACTCTTTGCCTTCCTTCAAAATGAAAACGTGCATCGCTTCGCCCGGCAGCACGACCGGCTTCAAAGCGTTCGCCAGTTCGTTGATGTTTAGCACGCTCACTCCGCGCAGCTGGGAGACTTTGTTGAGATTGAAGTCGTTGGTGACGATCACGGCATCGAGTTGCTTGCCCAGTTCGATCAGCTTCAGATCGACTTCGCGCACGGCAGGAAAATCCGTCTCCACGATCTGGATGTCCAGCGAGCTGTTGTTCTGCAAGCGATTCAGCATGTCCAATCCGCGACGTCCGCGCTGGCGCTTTGACGAATCGGGCGAGTCGGCGACCTGCTGCAGTTCGCGCAAGATGAATTGCGGAATAATCAGCGAGCCCGTCAGGAAGCCGGTCTCAGCCACGTCGGCAATGCGGCCATCGATGATCACCGAGGTATCGAGAATCTTCAGATCACGGCGCAGCGTCTTGTCGCTGAAGATGCCGCCGAGCGCTGACAGATCTAGATAGTCGCCTTTCGCGGCGCCGACCATCAGTCCGATGTAAGCCATGAAAACAATCAGCGCGAGCGTCAGAAACGCGCGGGTTTCAGGCGGCACAGCTGCCGATTCCTGACTGGCGATGAGGCTGCCAATCAGGTAAGCGCCGATAATCCCGAGGATCGATCCGACGGCCGCCCCGATCAGGGTTTTCAAGGAGGCCCGCCGAATGCGCATCTCAAACAACACGATTGCCACCGCGATGAGCCCAGCCGCGCCGGTTGAGACGAGCCGGTGCCCCGGAATCGGATGCAGCACGTAGCCCGCGCTTATCAGGAAGGCAGCGAATACTAATCTAAGTATGATGACATCAAAGCGCATAATGCGGCATATTACCACGCATTACGCCCTGCGTCACCGCTTTTGGTTCCTCGCCGAAAATCGCGCTAAGTGGTGCCTTCAAGCTAAGGGCTTGGCGGTTTCACGACCACCGCCGGGATATTCGCGTCGCGCACCAGTTGGTTGAACGCCGGCACGTCGGTCTTCATGACTTGCCCAAGCTTCTGGAGTTGCGCGTCGATCTGCGCGGCCAGTTCATCATAGACTGCGTATGACTGATCGGTGGGCGGCGTTTCTGCCCGCGAGACCACGCCGGCCAGCGCCGCCAGTTTGTTGTTGAGCCGGATGGGAAAGTTCAAGGGATCCTGACTGCTCTGGTTCCTGGTCTGATAGAGCGCTTCTTCGACCTCGGTCAGTTTCTTGTTCAAAGCTCTGGCGGCATCAGAGATCGCTTTAGCATTTGGTTGACCGGCGACGCGCCGGCCCAAATCTTCGACCTGCTTTTTCACGTCGCGAATCTGAATGATCGCGTTGTGAGTCTCGTTCAGCTTGTCACGAATCTTCAACGCGAGATCGAGTTGCTTAGCATAGTCCGCGGCGGTCGTCGTCAAACGCGGATCGGGTTTAACTTCAACACTTTCCGTCATCGTCTTGCCGTCGACGGTTAGCTTTACCTGATAATTGCCGGGCGCGATGTGCGGCCCGCGTGTTTCGCCCGCCCACAGAATCATTCCCGGAAAACGCGTGGCGTCCGCGTAACGCAGGTCCCAAACAAAACGATTCAAGCCAACGTCAGTCGTCACCCGCGCCGGCGCGCCAAAGAAACCCTCGTCGTCAGCGGGCGGCGCAGCTGGTTGCTCCGCACCTCCCGATGCCGCGCCCTGCCGCGGTAATCTGCCGGTGAATTTGCGAATCGACTTGCCGTTTCGATCAAGAAACTCGATCACCAAATCGGTTGTCGGTTTCGTCTTCAGCGAATAATAAACAACGGCTCCGCCCGCCGGATTGCGGCCGACAGTTGCGGTGGGCGGTAATTGAAATCCACCGCCGCCCGGCATGCGATAAGCTTCCTTTGGTTTGAAGAGACGCGAGTCACCCGCTGCTTTGAATCCGCCTGCATCCATCAATTGATGCAGCACCGGCAGATCGTCAAAAATCCAAAACGAACGGCCCTGGGTGGCCGCGACCAATTCTTTTTCGCGTTTCTGGATCACGAGATCGGTAACCGGAGTAACCGGAAGATCGAACTGCATCGATTGCCAATTCGCGCCGTCGTCGAACGAAAGGTAAATGCCGGTTTCAGTGCCGGCATAAAGCAGACCGCGTTTGTTTGGATCTTCGCGGATCACGCGGGTAAAGGCGCCATCAGGAATGCCTGAGCTGATCTTCTTCCAGGTCTTGCCGTAATCGCTCGTTTTGTAGAGATACGGTTTGTAGTCATCAAACTTGTACATCGTCGCCGCCACGTACGCCGTGCCCGCATCGAAGGCGCCGGCATCGAGTGAGTTGATCTGAATCCACTCGGGCATCAAGTCTTTCGACGGCGTGACGTTCGACCAATTCTTGCCGCCGTCGCGCGTGACGTAGACCAGGCCATCATCCGAACCGCTCCAGATCGTGCCCGCAGCCACGGGCGATTCCATCACGGTGAAGATCGTGTCGTAATACTCAATGCTGGTGTTGTCTTTCGTGATCGGGCCGCCCGACGATACCTGCTTCGACTTGTCGTTGCGCGTGAGGTCGGGACTGATTATTTCCCAACTCTGACCTTCGTTTGTCGATTTGAAGAGCACGTTGGCGCCACAGTAAAGCGTGTTCGCGTCGTGCGGAGAGAATACGATTGGGAAGTTCCACTGGAAGCGATACTTGATGTCCTCTGCGCCCGAGCCCATCGGATTGTTTGGATAAGGATTGACGTCGCGCAACTGGTCGGTGTGATGGTCATAGCGCGTGATCAAGCCGTCGTAAGATCCGGCAAAGATGATTTCGGAATCCTTCGGCGAGGGCGCAATCCAGCCCGACTCGCCGCCGCCGACATCGAACCAATCCTCGCGGGTGATGGCGCCGCCAGTCGTGCGGCTGGCGATGCGCACCGTCGAGTTGTCCTGCTGCGCGCCATAGATGTGATACGGAAAATCGTTGTCAACCGCGACGCGATAAAACTGCGCGGTGGGCTGATCCTGTTCGCTCCAACTCCGGCCGCCGTTGTACGAAACGTTCGCGCCGCCGTCGTTGCTCTCGATCATCCGGTTCGGGTCGTCGGGCGCGATCCACAGATCATGATTGTCGCCGTGCGGCACCCCAATGCCGGTGAACGTGCGCCCGCCATCGTTCGATCGATAAAACCCGGTGTTGAGCACGTAAACCGTTTCGGCATTTTTCGGATCGGCGTAGATCCGCGAATAGTACCAGGCGCGCTGGCGCAGATTACGTTGCTCGTTCGTCTTCGTCCAGGTCTTGCCGCCGTTGTCCGAACGAAACACGCCCCCGTCTTCGGCTTCGACAATCGCCCACAAGCGATCCGGATTTGCGGGCGACACAGTGATGCCTACAATTCCGATCGTGTCCTTCGGCAGGCCCGGGTTGCGCGTAATTTCAGTCCAGGTGTCGCCGCCGTCAGTTGATTTGAAGATGCCGCTGCCCGCGCCCCCGCTCTCGAGCGTCCACGGCTTGCGATAAACTTCCCAGAATCCCGCGTACAGAATGTTCGGGTTGGTCGGATCGATGATCAAATCGCAAGCGCCGGCTTTGTCGCTGCGAAAGAGCACTTTTTCCCAGGTCTTGCCGCCGTCTTTCGAACGAAAAACGCCGCGCTGTTGATTTGGTCCCCACACGTGCCCCTGCGCGGCGACGTAAACGATGTCCGGATTTTTCGGATGCACGCGAATGCGCGAAATCTGGCGCGTGTCTTCCAGCCCCGTGTGCTTCCAGGTCTTCCCGCCATCAGTCGATTTGTAAACGCCGTCACCGTGCGAGACGTTGCCGCGGATCGGTGATTCGCCCATCCCTGCGTAAATCACATTAGCATCGGAGTCCGATAAACCAATCGCGCCGACCGAGCCGGTGCCGAAAACTGACCCGTCGCTGATCGCTTGCCAATTGATACCGCCGTCGATCGTCTTCCAAACCCCGCCGCCCGTGCCGCCGAAATAGAAAACCATCGGCTGGGTCGCGACGCCGGTAACCGCGGTCGAGCGCCCGCCACGGAACGGTCCAACCTGGCGCCATTGAAGAGCCTTGAGCGCATCAGTCTGTCCCGTGGCGGATGTTGATTCGGTGGTCTGCTGTCGACGTTGCGCATCGACCGAGCCAGATAGCGACCCAAGAAGCAAAACAATCGGAAGAATGAAAAGACGGAGAGCGGTAGCGTTCTTGATCATTTCGATAGACTCCTTTGACTTCGGGCTCTGCAGATGGAGTTACAACCAACGAACGGGGCGCAAGATATCGCATCTCGCGCTCGGTTGCCAACTCGGCCTGACCGTGACATTCACTCTGGACCAACAAGTTGCTGGTAGCGCCGGCGGTCAGCCGCGGAGAGTTGATCGGAGACCTTTGCGGGTTCAAAGGCGCGATAGTCGGGCTTATCGGTGAAAATACCAAACATCGGCGCGGCCATCCGATCATTCAGGTTCATCGGTTCCAGACCCAGGAGAATCTCGATCGTGCGCAGCATGCTAAGTTGGTCGTATCGATCGCTGACGACGGCTCCGCGTTTCACGTAAGGCCCGGCGGCGAATGCGATCGTGCGCGTGGCATCCACATGATCGGGGCCGTTCTGCGCGTCGTCTTCGACGACCAGAATTAACGAATCGCGCCAGATCGAGCTGTGCGAGATCGTCTCAACGACGTGACCCAGCGCCGCATCGTTCTGCGCCATGAACTGGTACGGATCAAGAATCTTACTTTGGCTGCCGTCGGTGTGATCGTTTGGCAGCCAGATGTACTCCAACTGCGGCACGCGCCCACTCTGCACTTGCTTCTCAAAATCAGTCTTCCAAGCGTGCACGCGCTCCAGATCTGATTGCCCGAGGTCCCACGTCGGAAAGTTTGGCGGATAGTGATAGAGCAAGTCGGCGAATTGACGACGCAGCAACTGATTCTGATTGATTGCGGTCGCTAAAGATGAGTCGCCGACCAGAATACTCGAAAGTGGGTTGACGAAATCGGCTTGACCCAACAGAGCGAAAGCGGCCTCGCGCGTCTCTGTCTGCCCATAGAAAGCCCTTGCCAGGTTGTAAAATGCCCGACCGCGCTCGGCGAAGCTTCCGCTTCCGGAGAGCGACCTCTGGTAGGCTTTTTTCGCCAGCTCGCTGTCCGGACCGAGAAGATCAACCAGAATCCGGTAGCTCCGATTCGCGAGAAAATATTCTTCGCCATAGAAGCGATAGTCAACGTTCCTTTCATTCAGACGATCCCACAGGTAGACGGGCGCCTCGACCGCGGGCGAGGCGGCGTAGCCGTATCCTTTCCAACGCGTCGAATATTGCAGGTTTGCTATCCATTGAAAAAAAGGGCTGGCGTAACCTGCGGTCGTGTAAGCGTGACCGAGCACGCTGACTTCTCCGTTCACAAAGAAGTTGTCGAGCGTCACGAACTCGCGCGCGAGCTGATGATGAATCGGCGAGTGCGCTTCACCGAACAGCGTGAGCTTCGGATCGCCATTGCCGCGTCCGAGATCGCCGAGCACCTGATCGTAAGTGCGGTTCTCCTTGATAATGTAGAACACGTGCCGGATTGGCAGCTTGAACCCGACGTAAGGGCTGAAACTGGGCGAGCCGGAGTTGACCTGCGCCGTCCAGCGCGCGGCGTTTCGATTGATGTCGCGCTGATCGATGATCGACAGCGAGCCTTTCAAGAGCGTGAGCACGTACTCGCCTTCGCGGCCGCCACCATCGGCTTGCGGGCCTTTTGGATTTGGATAGCGGGCGCGAATCCCTTTTGCGCTCAGCACGAAAACTTGATTGTCCCGCGCGAGAACTTTCGTTGGATACCAACCCGTTGGAATCAGCGCGAGCGTGCGACCCGTGGCTTTGTTGAGCACCGCATTGGCGTTGGTGCCGGCGAGTGTCACATAAAGTCGTCCACCACTGACGGCGCAGGAAGTCGGAGCGACTCCGAAGCGGCTTCCGGGTCGGGCCAAATTAATCGTGCGCGCAACCCGGTCGCTGCGCGCATCCAGGACCCAAAGGCTGTCAGAGCTGCTGTTGACGACGTAAAGCGACTTGCCGTCACTGCACATTCCCTGTGGATTGCGGCCAACGTCTATCCTCTTGATCAGTTTCAGATCGCGGCCGACGACCAGCAATTTGTGTTCGCCAACGAGCGTGACGTAAAGCTTTCCATTCAGAAATCGCAGTGCGTACGGGAAGAAGCCAACGTCTGATTCTCGTTCAATTGCGCCGCTGCTCGTGTCGACGATCGCCAGCTTGCCGCCGACGTAACTTCCCTTTTCATTTTTCGTAGCCAGATAGCCA
>DATGVD010000386.1:0-5234 GCA_035300785.1 Pyrinomonadaceae bacterium
ATCGACGCAGTCGAGATCCATGTTGGCCAGCGACTGACTAAGCTGGCTTTCCAGATAGCGGGGCGTCATGCAGTGCGCGCCGCCGGCGATATCCGCAAAACCGGCGATGCCTGGTTTGACGAACGTGTCTTCGACATATTGCCGAACATCACGCGGCGGCTCACCGTCAAACGGCAGATAACCACCTTTGGTACAAATCACAATCTCGTCGCGAGCAAATCCTCGCCTGGTTAATTCCCGCAGCGCCACGCCGATCGCTCGTTCACTTCTTTGAAAGCGATAGTTCGCGGCCGTGTCTATGACGTTGGCGCCCAACTCAACTGCCCGAACCACGCTCTGGGCATATCGGGCGTCGGTTTGATCATCAGCATCGCCCAAATAAGTGCCGACGCCAATCGATGAGAACCATAGATCCTGACTCTGGCGAAAGTGACCATCAGAGGCGACCTCGCGGAGTCGTTCGCGATAGCGCGCCGTGCCTTCCAAAGTAGCCCAGCCGTTAAGTGACATCTCGAAATTTCCTGCAACCGTTTATTTGATTTAGATAAGAGCGATGACTATACGCGGCGCGGCGCGTGGCCTGCAAGCGTGGCTTCGATCAACTCGGAGCGATGTGTTAGCGTGTAGTGAATCTGCTATGAACGCCGTGCCGGAATCAGATTACCAGGGCGAAATTGCAGTGGCGACGGAACTCGCGCGCGCCGCGGGTGCGGTGCTGCTCAAGCACTACTACAGCCCATTTTTGGTCGAACAGAAGGTAAATGCTCTGGACGAGCTCGAAGAAGTCACCGCTGCCGATCGCGAAGCGAATGAACTAATCGTTACCAGACTGAAAAAGGAATTTCCTGACGACGGCATTCTGGCCGAAGAGTCGACTGACAGCGAGCATCGTCTGGAAAAAACTCGCGTGTGGTTGATCGATCCGATGGACGGAACGAAGAACTTTATCGCGCGCGACGGAGATTTCGCGGTCCAAATCGGCCTGGCGGTCGGAGGTGAAAGCATTCTGGGAGTGGTCTATCAACCCACGCGCAAAGTTCTCTATCGCGCGGTGCGCGGCGGCGGCGCCTGGATCGAAGCCGAAAACAAACCGGCGGCCCGCATGTCGGTCTCAAACCAGACCAAACCCGGTGAAATGATCCTGGCATCGAGCCGCTCGCATCGCAGCCCGCGCATGGAACAAGTCGTCAGCGCGTTTGGTTTTAAGCGTGAAACAAGGCGCGGATCGGTAGGCGTGAAGATTGGCTTGATTGCCGAACGGCAAGCTGATCTCTACCTCCATCTTTCACCGAGCACGAAGCAGTGGGACACCTGTGGGCCCGAAGCAATTCTGGCGGAGGCCGGCGGACGCTTAAGTGATCTATTCGGTCAGCCAATACGCTACAACGGACTTCGCATCGACAATCGTAATGGGATCGTGGCTACGAATAGCGCCGCGCATGAAATGGTGATTGAAAATCTGGCGCCGCTGCTCCGAGAGTTTGGGCGCGTACCAGTATGACTTATCCGCAGATTACACAGATTACGCAGAAACAGAACTAAGCCACCAAGAGACACAGGAAAGCGCAAGAACGAATGAGTGAGATTTCCTTTTGTGCTTCTTGTACCTTTTTGTGGCTAACTCTCCTTCGTTCTTGCTGTTCTGCGTAATCTGTGTAATCTGCGGATTATCAACTTAGTGCCTTCTTCAACATCGCGATCTGCCCTGCATGATACAAGTCGTGCTGAATCACCCCGTGCAACGTGACGTAAACAGTGGACATGCCCTCAAAGACGGGAGCGTCCAGACGCGATTCCGTAACCTTCGTAATCGCTTCGACCAGCGCTTGATGGCCGCGATCGAGCGCAGCCTTAGCCTGTTCCCAGGCTGCGTCATCCGTATCATCCGCCGGGGGCCAGTCTTCCGGCGAAGAAATATCGATCGCGGCGCGATCTCCCGTCAGTCTTCGCCGGCCCACGTTTTCCCAGACGGCGATGTGATGGACCAGTTCCCAGATGCTGTGCGCGTTATGAAGCGGTCGTGCACGGGCCTGTTCCGCCGTAATGCCGGCAAGCACTTCGCGCAGTGATGGGCCGTACCAGGCGTTGCCTTCATAGGCGCGCTTCAGTTGATCCAGAATCCGTTCGATCTCAGTCATCGGTTTTTCCTTCCAATTCTGCGAGCTGCGATCTGATCTGTTCGCGCTCAGCGTAGAGCGTCGCCAGATGTGACGGCAGCGCAACATTTTCCGCTTGCGCGGGATCGAATCCGCGCGCGCGCATCTCCCGGTCGAATTCGGCGTCGAGCGCGCGGAGTCGCTCGCGAAGACTCTCGAAATCGGCATTAGCTAGTGACATCGCGAGGATTCTACAACACCGGGCTGCTAACTGTTTCGTCCGCGAAGCAGACATGAAAGACCCTGGGGCCTTAGTACTGGGAACGCGGGCGCCCTCGCCCGCACCGCGCCGCAAGCGCGAGGTCTTTCTCAACGAAATGAAATCCTACCTGAACTTGCTTTTCGCGCTTCGCGCTCATTGCGGGCGAGGGCGCCCGCGCTCCCAGTGAAACGTAGCCCGCAATGTTTTGAGATTGACCGACGATGAACCGACTCCTCACTTGGCCAGATCAACTCTCCTGCGTTAGTCTAACCAGCGCTTCTAACTAATTCCAAAAGAATCTCAGGAGCTTTTCCAATTGGCCATCATTCGTCCTTTCAATGCTCTCCGTCCGCAGGCCGAGCGCGCGGCGGAGGTCGCGGCCGTGCCTTATGACGTAGTCAACACCGAAGAGGCGCGGGCGCTCGCCGCGGGGAACCCCTGGAGTTTTCTGCACGTGTCGCGTGCCGAAATCGATCTGCCCGAAGGTACGCCCATCTACAGCGATCAGGTGTACACGAAGGCCGCCGCCAATTTCGCAAAGCTGACCCGTGAGTGCCCACTGGAGATTGAAGAAACGCGGAGCCTCTATCTCTATCGTCTGATCATGGGTGAGCATGAGCAGATTGGCGTGGTCGGGTGCTGCTCAGTTGATGAGTACGACCGCGACATTATTCGCAAACATGAACGCACGCGGCGCGACAAGGAAGATGACCGCACCCGTCACATAATGGTTTTGCGCGCGCAGACCGGTCCGGTGTTCTTGACCTACCGCGACCGGCCTGAAATTGGTTCGCTGATTGCGGACGCGCTCGACGGGAATCCTCCGCTTTACGACTTTGTCGCCAACGACGACATCCGTCACACCGTCTGGCGCGTGCCCACTTACGATCCTTTGGTCGAAGCTTTCGCGGAAGTTCCTTACCTCTACATCGCTGACGGTCATCATCGCGCGGCCAGCGCCAGCCGCGCTCGCGCCGAATTAAAGGAAAGCGGGTTTTCGTTCATTGGCAACGAAGAATACAACTTCTTCCAGTGCGTTTTGTTTCCCGACAACCAGTTGCAGATCCTTCCTTACAATCGCGTCGTGCGCGATTTGAATGGACTGGCGCCGGACGATTTTCTCGCGCGCGTGCGCGAAAGTTTCACGGTTACAGAGAATGGCGCAGCCTCGCCGACTGCGCGTGGGCGATGGAGCATGTACCTCGACGGCCGCTGGTACGGATTGGCTTTACCGGATGATGCCACACTGCCATCTGGCGTAGTTGAATCCCTTGATGTCAGCATTTTGCAGGACCGTCTGCTTGATCCGATTCTGGGCATCAAGGACATACGCACCGATAAGCGAATTGATTTTGTGGGCGGAATTCGCGGCGCCGAAGAGCTGAAAAAGTTGGTTGAGGAAGGTAAAGCTGCGGTCGGGTTCTCGCTCTATCCGACGACGATCGAAGATTTGCTGCGCGTCTCTGATGCGGGCGAGATCATGCCGCCGAAATCAACCTGGTTCGAGCCGAAGCTGCGGGATGGGTTGTTGATTCATCAGATCTAGCTGGAGCGCAAGTACCGTCAGGGAGGGCTAGTCAGCAAAGGAGGCCCTCCCTGACGATCGGGCTTCTGACACCCTCACGCCAGCGCCGCAAAAACTTCATTCGATAACAAGGCACCCCGACTGGTTAACCTGAGCAGCTCATGATCGATTTCGATCAGACCGGCTTCGCACAGGCGATTAAGCTCTGTGTCGTACTGCTCTCGCAAATCAGCACCGAACCGTGAACGGTAATCTTCGAGATCCAAACCGCGCATCAGCCGCAGGCCGAGGAAGATCGATTCGGAACGCGCGTCCTCTTCCTTCAGATCCGTGCGCTCGCCCACCGTTGATTGTTCAGTCTCGATCAGCTCAACATATTTCGCCACCTCGCGTTCATTCGCCCAACGCCGCCGCGCGCCATCGTATGAATGCGCCGAACAACCAAAACCATAGTACGGCGCGCCGTTCCAGTATTTCGTGTTGTGCCGCGACTGAAATCCCGGCAGACAGAAATTCGAAATCTCATAATGCCCGTAGCCGGCTGCGCTGACCTGATCAATCATGACCCGGTACATTTCGCCTGCGAGATCATCGTCGGGTTTTGGCCGCATCCGTCGGCGAATCTGATCGGCGAGCGGCGTGCCTTCATGAACGTCCAGCAAGTAAAGCGACAAATGCTCAGGCCGCAGCTTCAAAGCAAGGTCAAGATTGCGTTTCCAACCTCGGAGCGTCTGTCCGGGCAATCCGGCGATCAAATCGAAGTTGATGTTTTCGAATCCCGCTTCGCGTAATCGCTGAAACGTCGAAGGAATATCGGCCGACGTATGGGTGCGGCCGAGTTGTTTCAACTCTCGATCGTCAAATGTCTGTGCGCCGAAGCTGGCGCGATTTATGCCGAGGCGGCGAAACGCGTGCAGTTTTTCACTCGACAGTTCAGGGCTCTCGTCGTTAGCTGGCTGAATTGCATTCGCCGGATTCAGCTCCAGCGTGACTTCCGCGCCATTAACGACCTCGAAGCGTTGGTGGACAGCTTTCAGGATCCGTTCGATCTGCGCCGGCGCGAGCAGTGAAGGCGTGCCTCCGCCAAAATAAATTGTGTCGACCGCAAACGGATTCTCGATCTCATTCCATTTCGAGATCTCACGGCACAGAGCAACAACATACGTTTCGGCAAGATCGCTTTCATACATGCCGGTTGCGAAATCGCAATACGAACAACGCGAGCGACAGAAGGGAATGTGGATGTAGATGCCGGCGTGGCTCATGCTGAAGAGATTATAAGCGGTTCGAAAGAGAAACCACAGATGAACACGGATCGACACCGATTAGAATAAGAACATTCTGTGTGAAT
>DATGVD010000387.1:0-3309 GCA_035300785.1 Pyrinomonadaceae bacterium
AACTTTGTCCAAAATGTAACCGCACTTATCGCGATGACACGCTAAGGTTCTGTCTTGAAGACGGCACCACTCTCGCCGCCGCCGACAGATCTCCCAGCGATGAGCCTACACGGCGGAGTGGACCCGGCACACGCGATTCAGACCCGCCGCCGACCGAGATCATGCATGAACGCGGTTCGCCGACACTGAAGGTTGCTGGGCCAACTCAATCGTCATACGACGCTCGCGCAGAGCCCCGAGCTGCCAGTCCGGTGTTAACTGCCGGAGTAATTGCTATCGCGCTCCTCTTGCTGGCGCTGGTGGGCATTGCCGGGTATTTTGTGCTGCGCCAAACGGGCAGTAGCCCGACCGTAAGGGAGGGCTTGGGCTCACCAACCCCAAACCGGCAGAAGGCATCAACCCAAAAGAACGATCCTGTTCCCGTCAACACGCGCAATGCCGATGAAATGAGCACGCCGGAAACCCGTTCGGCCACGCCTTTGAAGATTACTGCGTCGGCGTCATCGGTTCGTTTGGCGGTGCAGAGCAATACTTACTATGCGGCGAACGCGATCGACGGCAAGCGCAGCACGGCGTGGATCGAAGGCGTTGACGGCCCGGGCATAGGCGAGTGGATTCGCTTCGATTTTGATCGCGAGATAGTGATTCATCGGATCTTGATTCAGCCGGGCTATTTCAAGAGCCCGCAAATCTGGGCTGGGAACAATCGGCTCGCGGTCGTGACCGCGCAGTTTTCCAACGGCAGCTCGCGTGAGCTAACGTTCGCCGACAGCATGACGAGTCAGAAAGTAGACGTGGGCGCAATCAGAACCAAGTGGGTTCGGTTCGTTATCAAGTCGGTCTATTACGGCACGGATCCCGACACGGCGCTTTCCGAAGTGGCGTTTGAGTGGGAATCCTGATCGAAGGACTGGCAAATCGATGAGCGAATTGTCGTCACCAAAGCAATCAGGCCATTCAAATCTTCCCGGCCTCGGGCAGCGGGTGAGTATTCTGGGCGTACCGCTGGGTTTTGGGCAAAGCATGGCGGGCGTCGACCTGGGTCCCTCCGCAATCCGCGTCGCCGGGCTTGCTGCTCGAATCTCACAGCTTGGTTACGATGTCCTGGACCTCGAGGATCTGGAAATAGAACGACCACGCTCACATCCCGCGGCGGGCGAGAAGCTAAAATATCTGTCCGAGATTCACGATGCGTGCGAACGGGTGGCGGCAGAAGTTAAGAAAATAGTCGACGCCGGTGTGCTGCCGATTACCATCGGCGGTGATCATTCGATCGCCATCGGTTCGATCTCCGGAGTCGCGAAAGCATTTCGCCAGCGCTACGAAACTCTGGGATTGATTTACTTTGACGCGCATGCCGACATGAACACGCCAGAGACGACACCGTCTGGTAACATTCACGGAATGCCTTTGGCGGCGTTGTTGGGTTACGGGGCGCCTGAACTGGTGAATGTCGGCGGCTTTGCGCCCAAGCTCGATTCGAAAAAGTGTGCTCATGTGGGCGCGCGTGACATCGATCCGGGAGAGCGCGAATTAATTCGCCGGCTCGGAATGCGGTTTTTCACGATGCGCGAGATTGACGAGCGCGGACTAAACGTTTGCATGGATGAAGCGATCGCCATTGCGAAGCAGGGAAGCGCCGGTTATTGCGTGACCTTCGATGTTGACGCACTCGACCCGCGCGACGCGCCCGGTTCGGGCACCCTGGTGCGCGGCGGGCTTAGCTATCGCGAGTCGCATCTGGCGATGGAAAAGATTGCCGAAGCCGGCGGAATGCGTTCGCTCGAAGTGGTCGAGATTAATACTGCTTTGGATGTGAATAATCGCACGGCAGAACTCGGCGTTGAACTGATCCTGTCAGCTTTGGGAAAGACGATCTTGTAACGGACTTGCTCCCTCTCCCTTTGGGAAGGGGTGAGGGCAGAGTATGTGCAGTCAAACCCTCACCCAACCCTCTTCCAACGGGAGAGGGCAAAGAGAAGGCATGGCAAAGAAACTTCGCATCGGCGTAATATTCGGCGGCCGCTCGGGCGAGCACGAAGTGTCGATTCGATCGGCGCGTTCGGTGATTGAAGCGATGGACACTTCGAAGTATGAAGTCGTGCCCATCGCGATCACGAAGACCGGTAACTGGCTCGCGCCCGCTCTTTCCGCGAAGCTATTGCCGAAAGGGACGCAGCAAAGACTTTCGGCGCGCGAGCTCGGTTCAAGTAAAGCAGACGTATCGATCATCGGCGATCCGTCGCGCAGAGGTCTGGCGCGGCTCGAGAGCGGCGCCAGGGCCGAGCCCGTCGATGTCATCTTCCCGGTGCTGCACGGCACGTTTGGCGAAGACGGAACGATCCAGGGTTTGTTCGAGATGGCGGCGCTTCCGTTTGTCGGTTGCGGCACGCTGGCGTCCGCGTGTGGCATGGACAAAGTCACCATGAAGGCGCTGTTTCGGGAGGCCGGACTTCCGATCTGCAAGCACACCTGGCTCCTGAGATCAGAATTCGAAGACGAGCCGGAAAAGGTCCTGCGTCGCCTGGTCAAAGAGATCGGCTTCCCTGCATTCGTAAAGCCGGCCAATCTGGGATCATCTGTGGGGGTTTCGAAAGCGTCTGATAAGAAGTCGCTGACGCGGGCGATCAAGTTGGCCGCGCGTTATGATCGCAAGATCATGGTCGAAGAGACCGTCGAAGGTCGCGAGATCGAATGCGCGGTAATCGGCAACGACGATCCCAAAGCCAGCTTGCCCGGCGAATACGTGGTCCACGAGGAGTCCGCGCGTTTTCTCGACTACACGGAAAAGTATTCCAGCACCGGACGCGTTGAGTTCGTGGTGCCGGCCCGCGTTTCCAAACCTGTTACGAAGCGAATTCAGAAGATGGCCGTCGAGGCGTATCAGGCGATTGACGCCTCCGGACTTTCCCGAGTTGATTTCTTTCTCAAGCCGGAGGGACAGTTGCTGATTAACGAAATCAATACGCTGCCCGGACTGACCGACGTGTCGGGCTTTCCCAAGATGTGGGAAGCCTCCGGGGTCCCATTCCCACAAATTATCGATCAACTGATCGAGTTGGCAATCGAGCGACACCGCGAACGCGCGCGGAACGAGACGAGTATCTAGCCCTTCGGCGCGCGATAGCCTTTCCGCGTGCGCACGATGGTTTCCGGCCGCGCGAGCTTCAGGTCGATCGCCCGCCATTTGCCATCGCGCTCGCGGTTGCTGGGAACGTATGAGAGCGTGTATTGGTGGCTCAACTCTTCGAGGATTTCGTCGAACGCGTCGCGCAATTTCAGACCGCCCGGGGTTGAGATGTACTGGCC
>DATGVD010000388.1:0-2461 GCA_035300785.1 Pyrinomonadaceae bacterium
TGACGCTTTACGAAAAGCGTGGCGCGGTGAACATGGCGCTCAGCCGGTTTCCTGAATCGATCGAGGACTACACAAACATGCTGAAGCACCAGGAGACGCTGGGCTCGCCTGAAAAACAAGCGGCCGCGCTCAACGCGCTGGCACTGTCCCTGTTCTTTGCTCATCGTCTTGAAGAGATGGAGGCGCGCGCTAACGAAGCTCTCGCGGCCGCTAAGCTTGCGGGCAGCGCAGCGCTGCGCGCGCAAACTGCCGCACTGATGGCCCTCAAGCACCTTTGTTATGGAGAGCTGACGGTGGCCAAGCCAATCCTCGACGACCTGGTGCAGACAGCCCGCGCCATTAATCACAAGCCCGCCCTCGCGGCCGGATTGATATGGCGTGGCTGCCTCTATTTCTTTCAGACCGAGTACGAGCGCGCCATCGAGGTCGAGATTGAGGGGCGGAGACTCGCTTCAGAATTGCGTGATGGTTTCCTGCTTTTGACCTCGATGTTCTTTCTTGGTCTGTCGCAGGGAAATCTGGGGCGTATGTCCGAAGCATTAACCACGCTCAATGAAGCAATCGAAATGGCTCGCCGCAACGGTGACTTATTCTGGTATCCGCGTATGCCCAATTGCATCGGCTGGATTCATCGCGAGTTGCAGGACTTTGAAGGCGCGCTGAAACATGATCAGGAAGGATTGGAAATTGGCCATGAACATCATGTGCTTGAGGCTGAGGCCAATTCGCTAATCAATCTGGGTATCGATTACACACATTCGGGTAAGAGCGAAGAAACAATCTCCGCGTTTCATAGAGTGCGCGACATTTTTGAGCGGGATGCCTGGTTTCGTTGGCGCTACAACATCCGGCTGCACGCGGCCATGGCTGAACACTCGCTGGAACAGAGCGATACGGCAACGGCCCGCGAAATCGTCGGGCGTGTGCTTGACATGGCCAACAAATATGAAGTGCACAAATACATCGCGGTCGCCCACAAACTAATGGCACAAATCGCCATCGCCGATGGCTACAACGATGAGGCCGAATCAGAGTTTGCTGATGCGTTGGCAGAGTTGCAAGAGTATCCGGCTCCGGTCGTAGCCTGGAGAACATACGCCGGGCTCGGTCGCTTGAAATCGAGCACAGGAAATGCCTCCGCGGCGAGCGAAGCGTTCGCCCAATCGGCTAAAATCGTCAATGGCATTGTCACCAATATCTCCGACGAAATCCTGCGCGAAACTTTTCTTAACTCCGACGCGGTGCGCGAAGTGATGACCGGCGCGTCACGATCGCGCCTATCACCTTGATTCTCGGTGATTAGCAAAGGGTCAACAGAAACCGAAAAAGGGCGGGGCCCTGCCACAAGCCCAGCCCCTTTTCCTTAACCGGCGGAATCCGCCAGGTTATTAAGGTTCGAATCTTTGCCGACACTCCGCTGGGTTCACAAAACCCCGCACTATTTTAGAAGGGCTGCGAGACGATGTCGGCTATCCCTTACGATCCGTTGGCTGCTCCCGATTCCGTTTGAAGAGTCGCTCTCCGAGGCGTTCTAAACCTTCCCCGAACAGCAGTACCGCAAGTGTGAGCCCTACCGCTACGCCCAAAAGACTCCAATACCCCAGGCCACAGACGATCCCCAACGCTGCACAAACCCAGATCGTGGCCGCCGTTGCCAGTCCCGACACGTGACCGCCCGCATCCCGGAGAATCACCCCGGCACCGAGAAAGCCGATGCCGGTCAGAATACCCTGAATGATTCGTCCAATTGCGTTCGCGTCAGAAAATGTCCCACCGACTTCCTGGCGCAGCATAACCACCGTCACGATGGCCGCGCCGAGGGATACCAGCGCATGAGTGCGGACTCCCGCAGCTTTGCCGTGAAGCTCGCGATTTGATCCGAGAATTCCGCCGACCAGCGTCGCGCTCAAGAGTCGAAGGACCATTCCATAGAAGCCAACAGCATCCGCAGTCATTGGTTAGCACCTCGCCAGGCAGCTCTTAGCCACAACACCGATCCCGATGATCGGATCTCAAAAGACTCCCTTCCATCCAGGCTCAGGCTGGTTTCGGCGTTTGGTGCCTTGCTTCTATTCCAATCTGAAATGGAAGTCAACAAGAGCACAATCATCAAGAGCACAATCATCATGCGTTACTTCTTCTCCGGCCGAATCGGGTGGCTGTGTAGATGGCTGAACCGATGACTATGGCAACAGCTACGTCACGCGCCTCGCGCCAGCCGCTGCTTGCCAACAGCCAAAGACACAGAATTACGCAGACTATTGAGATCAAAATCCCTCCTGGCAATTCAAATGAACGCGATGTCTCGCCGACAGTCCGAACCGAAGTGGCCAGCTTGCTTCGCCGCCTCAGCATTGGCAGCGCCAAGCAGGTGCTGGCGTAGACGATGACTCTGGTGATCACGGTAACTTTCACCGCATAGATGAACGTGCCTGACAGAGCGAGTGCCAGGACGGCGATT
>DATGVD010000389.1:0-6403 GCA_035300785.1 Pyrinomonadaceae bacterium
AAGGCGAAAACGATCAATAAATATCTCGGCAAGGACTTCATCGTGATGGCCTCGATCGGGCATATCAAGGATCTGCCTTCGAAAGACCTGGGCGTCGACATCCAGAATAATTTCGAGCCGCATTACGAAATCATTCCCGACACCAGGAAGCGTAACAACAAGAAGATCGTTGCGGATCTGAAGAAGACTGCGAAGACCGCCGACGCGATCTATCTTGCCGCTGACCCGGATCGCGAAGGCGAAGCGATCTGCCAGCACCTGGCCGAGGAGATCGTTCCCAAGAAACCAGCCGTACCATCCTTTCGCGTGATGTTCAATGAAATTACCAAACGCGCAGTGCAGGCAGCCTTTGAGCATCCGAAACAGATCGACGGAAACCTGGTTGACGCGCAACAAGCGCGGCGCGTGCTTGATCGACTCGTGGGTTACAAGGTTTCGCCTTTGCTTTGCAAGACCATCGGCGGGCGTTTGAGCGCCGGTCGGGTGCAATCGGTGGCGCTCCGCATGGTGGTTGAGCGCGAGCGAGAGATCGAAGCGTTCGTCAAGACTGAGTATTGGACGATCGGGGCGAATCTCGCCGGCCAGCAACCGCCGGCGTTCGACGCGCGGCTGTTGAAAGTTGGCGAGCAGACGGTCAAAACCGGGAGCTTTGATCAGGATCTGAAGAAAACGGAAATCCTGATCGGCAACGACGCGCAGGCGAAGGATCTCGTAGCCGAAGCCGGGAAGCAGAAGTTCGTTGTCAGTGAAGTCACGACGAAAGAGCGCAAGCGCAACCCAGTCCCGCCGTTTATTACTTCGAAGCTGCAACAGGAAGCCGCGCGCAAGCTCGGTTTTTCGGTCAAGAAGACGATGATGCTGGCGCAGCGTTTGTACGAAGGCAGTATCGAGATTGGCGAGGAAGGCGGGGTCGGCCTCATCACTTACATGCGCACCGACTCAACGCGCGTAGGCGAGGCCGCGCTCGGTGACGTGCGCGGGTTCATCGAGAATCAATACGGTGCGAACTATCTGCCCGAAAAAGCGGTGCATTACCGTTCGAAGAAGGACGCGCAGGATGCGCACGAAGCGATTCGGCCGAGCGAGGTTTCGCGCACGCCGGACGCGCTCGCGAAATATCTCAAGCCTGAAGAGTTGAAACTGTACCGGCTCATCTGGCAGCGCTTCGTCGCGTCACAGATGATGCCCGCGCTCTTTGATCAAACCACGATCGATATTCAGGCCGGACGATTTGTCTTTCGCGCAACCGGGTCGGTTTTGAAGTTTGACGGCTTCCTGAAAGTTTACCAGGAAGGTCGCGATGAAAAGCCGGCCGATGAAGAAGACGAACGGACTCTGCCGCTGGTCGCGAAGGGCGAGACGCTGGCGCTCAACAAGATCGATCCGGAACAGCATTTCACTGAACCGCCGCCGCGTTACACAGAAGCGACGCTGGTGAAAGCTTTGGAAGAGAAGGGCATTGGCCGGCCGTCGACTTATGCGGCGATCATGACCACGATCCAGGATCGCGAGTACGTCGAAAAGAAGGAAGGACGCTTTCATCCCAGCGCGCTCGGCAAGACGGTAAACGATGTGCTCATTGACGGCGGGTTCGACGACCTCTTCAATGAAACTTACACCGCCAGAATGGAAGCGGAGCTGGATGAAATCGAAGACGGCAAACTGAAATGGACCGACGCGCTCAGGGAATTCTACGGCAAGTTCAGCAAGGACCTGGATCAATTCCAGAAGTACGCCAAGGAAATCAAGAACAAGGAAACCCCAACCGAGGAAGTGTGTTTGAAGTGTGGCACAGCGGGAATGGTGCAAAAGCTCGGGCGCTTCGGCAAATATCTTAAGTGTTCAAATTGCGGCGCGACGCGCGATGCGGAGCCGGTTGCAGCTGCGGATGGGGCCCCGGGTTCGACGCCGGCTTCGGCTGATGGATCGGAAGCGGAAGAGGTTGAGGCGTGCGAGCTTTGCGGCAAGCAGATGCAGCTAAAGCGCGGCCGGTTCGGGCCATTCTATGGATGCAGCGGCTATCCGGAATGCCGCAACATTCGGAAGATTTCCAAGAGCGGGGCGGTCTCGAAACCACCAGAGCCGATTGACGAGAAGTGTCCGGTGGATGGGGCGCAACTGGTGAAGCGCTGGGGACGCTACGGCGAGTTCATCTCGTGCTCGAACTATCCGAAGTGTAAATACATCAAGCGCGAGACGACCGGCATCGCGTGTCCGCGGCCGGGATGCAAAGGCGAACTGCTGGTTAAGAAAACTAAGCGCGGCAAATCGTTCTACGGTTGTTCGGAATATCCGAAGTGCGAAATCGTTTATTGGGACAAGCCCGTGACTGAGCCCTGCCCGCAATGCGGGGCACCTTACTTGCTTGAGAAGACGACGAAGAAAGGGACGACGCGTTCGTGCGCGAAAGAGGATTGCGGCTATAAGAGCGACGTTCAGCCGCCGCCCGCCCCGCAAGGACCTGCCCAAGAGAAGCGAGTCTGATTATTTCCCTTGTTTCATTTTTCAATTGCCATAAGTGCCTCTTGTTCGCTGGGCACAACCAGAATACTCGCAGTCAGGAAGGGTGCTTGCGCCCGCTCCTTACTTTAAGGACCAGCGGAGGCGGGGGCAAGCCCCTTCCTAACCTGTGAGGTGCTGAACGGGCCAATGACCAATGAAAAATGATCGATGGCGAATGGAAAATGGATTTATTTCTGTTCCGCCAGATAGGCCGCTGAATACTCGACGTAGTTCTGCCAGTACTTGGCGAGCCCGGCAACTTCTTCATCAGTCAGCGGTCGTTTGACTCGGGCGGGCATGCCCATCATCAGCGAGCGCGGCGGAATGATGGTCCCGGGAGAAATCAACGAACCCGCAGCGACCAGGGATTGCCTTCCTACGCGAACGTCATCCAGCACAATCGAGCCGATGCCAATCAGCGAGCCGTGCTCGACATAGCAGCCATGCAAGGTCACGCTGTGTCCCACGGTGACTTCGTCTTCCAGAATCGTCGGCTTCTCGCCGGTGCGCGTGTGCAGAACGCAGTTGTCCTGGACGTTCGTGCGATCGCCGATGCGGATGTAGAACATGTCGCCGCGCACCACGGTGCCGAACCAGATGGACGACTGCTCACCGACGTGAACGTCGCCGATTACCTGTGCGCTGTCAGCGATAAACGCTGTTGGGTGAATTTGCGGGTGAATGCCGCGAAAGGGTCGAATCATGATTGGCTGTGAGTTGAATGCGACTACAAGGGTTCGAGTCTCTACGCGCTTCGCTTCAACCGCTTGCTCGGCGCTTTGTTTCGCTGGCGAGTCTTTTCGGTCGCTGCCGCGGCAGTGTCGGCGAGGAGCCGCAGAGCGCGATTCACTGATTTAGTGTCGGGGAAAACACTTGTAAGCTCCGGTTCGATCAGCACGAGGTTGGTGCCGGCAGTTGCTCTCCGGTAGTACTTGCCGCGAACTCCACCTTTCAGTTTCGAGAGGTCGTATTCCGGCCGCAAGTCGTTATTTCTCTTCGCCGATGCTTTCTTCATATTGTTTACGCTCCTTTGGGGTTACCTTTCGCGCGCCGATGATTCGAATGCGGTCCCCCCTCTGTGTGTGCCAAAGAAAGACTACTCTGCGTTTCGCTGAATGACCAATAGTAATTTCTCGAATCTCATTGCCCGAGTGGTCCGGGTCGGGATAGGTCACCGCCAGCGGATCGAGGAAAACCGTAGCCGCTTCTCAAACGACACGCGGTGCTTGCTCTGATTCGCCTTAGCTTTCTTCGGATCCCACTCATAAATCACGGCCCCAGTTTACCTCAATCAAAACCACGATCGAGCATATTTTCGGTCTCGAATCAAAAGCAGCGTTCCAGGTTTTCTTACAGTGGAGCCTCCAATCGAAGGCCCGCAAGCTTGCAACCAGCCCTGAAATAGGGCATTATAATGCACGTTAATCCTTCTCTCGCGCATCGACGGTGATGCGCCCCGCGCACAAACGAGTTAGCGCCGGCGTTTGGATCGTTCGAGAGCAGGCCGATTTCAACTTCAGAAGCCGCTCTTTTTTGAGAGCATCCGAACTCGGTTCTTCGACTGCTACCGTTCACCGAAGCCATCTGATTCGCAGCTTCTTTCAATCCCAAAAAGGGAAAGGTAAAACTTAGATGTCAATGAAACTTTATGTTGGAAACCTCGCTTTCCAAACCACCAGTCAGGAGCTGCAGGAATTGTTCGCTCAGGCCGGCACGGTTGAATCAGCGGCAGTCGTGGAAGACCGCGACACGGGACGTTCGCGAGGCTTTGGCTTCGTCGAAATGTCCAGCAAGGAAGAAGGCGCAGCCGCCATTGCTCAGTTCAATGGCAAAGAAGTTAATGGTCGCGCCTTAAACGTCAACGAAGCCAAACCGCGCGAAAATCGCGGGGGCGGCGGTGGTGGTCGTGGTGGTTACGGCGGCGGCGGTGGTCGCGGCGGTGGCTACGGTGGTAATCGTGGTGGTGGCGGACGCGACTTCGGAAGTCGCAACGACCGGCCGGCGCGCTGGTAAGCAATTACCGGTAACACTTTATCCCAGAGCGCTCCCGGCAATCCATAGACAGTTTGCCGGGAGCGTTTTGGTCTGTACCAGCGCCTCAGGAATGAAGGCGCCCGGATGCCCGGAATAACAAGGAGGAGTATGGCGGAGAAACCGATTTTTACAGTTGGAGAGCGAATTGAACAGATGTGTATTACCTGCGGCGAAGAGCGCGGGCATATCGTGGCATCCGTAACCAAGAAAGGTCGCATCACGCGCGTCAGTTGCCCAGGTTGCGGATCGCGCGTTCCGTACAAGAGCAAGAGCGCCGACGGGGTGACCCGCACACGTACTGCCAAGGTGGGCGCGCCCTACGATCAAAAGCATACCTATCGCCGCGGACAAACGATGATGCACCCAACATTTGGCGCCGGAGAAGTGACGGCGATTATCGAGCCACGCAAGATTGACGTGCTGTTCGCCGATCGCATGCGGCGACTCGTTCACGCCAACGTTTGAGACAATCTGACTGCCTGGGTTCCGGCTTCGGGGATTGACACCTGCGCGCGAAGGCGCCGGCCTATCGGCCGAAAAATGATGGTGCACCCGGCACGACTCGAACGTGCGACCCCCTGATTCGTAGTCAGGTACTCTATCCAGCTGAGCTACGGGTGCGTGGACGGCAGTGTAAGGTTTCAAGTTTCAAGTTTCAAGTTTCGGAGTCTGAAGCTCTCAAGTAAATGGCCAGTGCTCGCCGGGAGCACCGGCCCTTTTTCTTTTGCTACTTCGAAATCTTGAACTCGAGGAACCTAATCTTATCTTGCGTAATATCCCGGCTTGGTGCGCGCCACGAGTTCTGCGCGCGCGACTTCGATGCGGATCTCGCGCCACTTGCCATCGTGCGCGCCGGGGTTTTGGGGACGGTATGCGATCGTGTACAGCGAACGCATCTCGGCGGCAATTATCGGATATATCTTGGCCAGTTCGTCGAGCCGGCGCACCTCATGTAACTGACCGCCAGTGCGATTGGCCAGGAGTTCCAGGCGCGTACGCGCCGCCGTGTACATCGCAGTCATCAGAGAATCGGACAGCGGCAGACGCTTCGGATCACCTGAGGGAAGCGCCAACGGAAAAATCGCCACGCCCTGCCGATCGGCATCATTCAAAACAGAAATCAGTTGTGAGTTTACTTCTGGTTTGATCGCGGTGCTGACCTCGCTCTCGAGTGCTTTTTGTACGATCACGCGATCGGCATCCTTCTGTTTGGTGTCGACCCCATCCGTCAAGACCACAATCGCTTTTCGTCTTTTTCCCTCGCGCCCTAATTCATCCAGAGAGAATTTCAACGCATCATACAGCGGCGTCGAACCGGCGCCGGTGGCGAGAGTGATCGCGTAAGCTGTGCGCCGGCGATCGGTGCTGAAACCAAGCAGCGTCTTCACTCCCTTGCCGTTGAACTCCACCACCGCAACCCGATCGTCAGGGGCCAGCGCGTCAAGAAAGCGCAGGGCCGACTGTTGAATTTGCTGCCGAAAGTTTATGGTCGAGCCCGACATGTCCAGCATCATCACCAGGCTAAACGGGGATTCGGTTGGCTCGAACGTCGCGATCGGTCGCAGCACGCCATCTTCGTAAACCTTAAAATCATTGCGCGACAGCGTAGTAATTGCGCGACCCTGCCGGTCAACTACGCCGACGTTAAGCTGTACGAGGGCAGTATTGAATACGATTGTGTCGTCGGGTTGTTGCGCGGAAACTCCCACCGCAAAGACGATCAGCAGAGCAGCGCAGGACAGCATCGCTCGGAACAGTCGGGTGTGACCGAGATTTATGATGGTAAGAAATCGAATCATCGCGTTTTAAGTTATTTCCTTAGAGTACGCTGGGGTAGGCAGAGTATGCCTGCGGGGTGGGAAGGTTT
>DATGVD010000390.1:0-2488 GCA_035300785.1 Pyrinomonadaceae bacterium
CGAGCAAGAGCGGTACAAGGCTTTGCGCGACGTGATCGCTGACACGCTGTACGCGCCCATCAAGTGGGCTCGCACAACCCTGGACGGGAGACGGATGACCGCTGACGGAAACGGCACCGGTTCTTCCTCTGGCGGTCGCCAGTCTTCGGTCTTCAGTCGGCCGTCTTCCGACGCCCACATCTGGGCCCTCGACGACGTTTCGTTTGAAGTAAAGCGCGGCGAAGTCGTCGGGATCATCGGACGCAACGGAGCAGGGAAGAGCACGCTGCTGAAAATCCTTTCGCGCATCACGAAGCCAACGAAAGGACATGCAGAGATTCACGGGCGCGTCGGCTCGCTGCTCGAAGTCGGCACCGGCTTTCATCCTGAGCTGACCGGCCGCGAGAACATCTATCTCAACGGCGCGATCCTCGGCATGCGCAAGGCGGAAATCGAACGCAAGTTCGACGAGATCGTCGCCTTTGCCGAAGTCGAGAAGTTTATCGACACCCCAGTGAAGCGTTACTCGAGCGGCATGCACGTGCGCCTGGCTTTCGCCGTCGCCGCGCACATGGAGACGGAAATCCTTTTGGTCGACGAAGTCCTGGCCGTCGGCGACGCGCAGTTTCAAAAGAAGTGTCTGGGGAAAATTGGCGATGTAGCCAGGCACGGCCGCACCGTGCTGTTCGTCAGCCACGATATGAGCGCGATTCAGCTCCTGTGCTCGCGGGCGATCCGGCTGAGCTCCGGAAGAATTGTTGGCCAGGGCCCGGCAAAAGAGCAGGTGGAAGATTATATAAAGGTGGCGAAGAACATCAGTGCCATCAAGAGTGGCGAACCACTAAAGCTCGGCACGCACTTGCAACTCAACAACTTCGAAGTCACTCCTAACCCAACAATCAGCGGTGCGCCCCTGCAGTTCCTGATGGAACTTGAGTCAGCAGTGCCGATGCGAATTAATGAGCTCGCCGTGCTGATTCACGATTCGCTCGGCAGGCGGATCTCGATTTTGGATTTGCGCTCGGCTGACGGCTGTCACAGGACAAATGGCACGGGCTCGATGAGCTTTGAAGTCGATGTGGCATCCTTTCCAATGGTTGAGGGCGAATACTATTTGACTCTCTGGGTTGATAGCGACGATGTGACCTCAGAGTTTCGTGATCTACTCTCTTTGACAGTGATCGACGACGCCGGGCGAAGAGAACTCGTCACGTATCCTCCGCGCGCGCGCGGATCAGTAGAACTTGATTATCAACTCAAGCGCGGCAACATAAATGACCGCATCTAGTAAACGAATTGACTCCCTGGACGCCCTGCGAGGTCTGGCGGCTCTTGCTGTCTGTTGGAAGCACCTCACAGATTCGTTTGCACTCCCGCGATTTCTCCAAGTTTCGGGGACGTATGGTTGGCTGGGAGTAGAGGTATTCTTCGTAATCTCCGGTTTTGTGATTCCCTACACGCTCCACAAATCCGGATACCGTGTTGGGCAGTACTTCACCTTTGTTTGGAAGAGAATCGTACGCCTTGAGCCACCGTACCTACTGTCGATTTTGTTTGTACTATCCATCGGATATCTCGCAGCTCATGCCCCCGGATATCAGGGTGCGTCTTACCATCCGAGCACGACTCAAGTTCTGCTTCATCTCGGCTATCTAAACGCGTTT
The DNA here is from genome assembly GCA_035300785.1 of Pyrinomonadaceae bacterium. GTDB lineage: Bacteria > Acidobacteriota > Blastocatellia > Pyrinomonadales > Pyrinomonadaceae > UBA11740. The sequence continues at coordinate 1,644 of DATGVD010000390.1, forward strand.
GCTCACTATGATTGGCTCAACAGCGTCTATTGGACGCTTGCGATCGAGTTTCAATACTATCTAGCCTTGGGTTTACTGTTTCCGTTACTTTGCGCTCGCAACTCCAAAACACGCTATGCCGTTCTGGCCATGCTCAGCGTACTCGCCTTCATTCCTTCAAAGTCGTTGATCTTCCCCTACCTCTTTCTCTTCTTACTTGGGATCGTCAGCTTTCACTACTGGATTGGACTGATCAGGACGCGGGTCTATATTGGCCTTGTTCTCGCTTTAGGGATCGGCGCGGTTCTGACTTTAGGTTTTCTGATTTCCACCGTCGGCGTCGCCACTGCCTGCGTGATCTCCTTCGTGCGGCTCAGACAGTTTGCGGTTTTGAAATTCCTTGGGATGATCTCGTATTCACTATACCTCACACATCTACCTGTAGTTCTTAAGTTGTCCAATCTCGCCAAGCGAATCGCTCACGGCCCGACTCAAGATACGCTGGCCGTTCTCCTTATTGCGACCATCACGATCATGGTCGCCTACCTATTCTACAGATTGGTAGAGCGACCTTCGCATCGATGGTCGGCAAAGATTAAATACAAGCACGCGGAGGCCCCTTCTTTCGCTGGTCACCAGGAGCTTCCTTCGCAATTGGATTCCGTGCCGATAACAGCGACCTCAACATTGAAAGGACCTGCGGGATGTTCTTACGCCCCTGCGGCAGAATCGTAGCCGACTATTGCCATCAGAGCTCAGCAGTCAAGAAGTCAACTCATGGTCACAGTTCATAACGGCAACTCTCCGGAAGTAACCTGGAGCGGAGCGTCGTCTGGCGCCAGAGCCTATCTCTGGTACACGAGACG